>DASQRI010000679.1:0-2510 GCA_035642975.1 Mycobacterium sp. | reverse complement strand
GTTCGGGTGAGACCAGGTTCTCGGTCGGCATTGAGACCCGCGCGGACAGCTTCCGCAGCGCGGTGCGGGCCGCATCCAATCGCGCCGCAGCCTCCGGTCGGCGCTTGGCCCACCGCGCGGGTGAGGGCGGCCCATTGGGTGGTTCGGCGTCTTCTGCGGGGCCGGGCTTTTCCCGGGCTGTTTTCAGCGCGGCCAGCCACGTGGCGGCGCTGCGGCGTTGCCGGCGGCCGCCGAATATCGGCAGGGCGATCAGGTCGTCGATGGTCTTCGGGTCGGCGGTCGCCGCATCGATGATCGCCGAGTCGGGCAAGATGCGACCCGGCGCGATGTCACGGCGTTGCGCGATTTCGTCTCGCACGGTCCACAATTCGCGCACGGCGGCCAGGCCACGCTGGTTGCGCACCTTGTGGATGCCGGACGTGCGTCGCCAGCGGTCCCGGCGGGTCAACAGCGGGCTCTGGCCCGCGCCATCGCGCAGATAGTCGAATTCCTCTGCGGCCCAACTGGTTTTGCCTTGCTCTGCGAGCACGGCTGCGACCGCGCCGCGCAATGCGATCAGCACTTCCACATCCAGGGCCGCGTAGTTGAGCCAGGCCGCCGGCAGCGGACGTTTGGACCAGTCGGCCGCTCCGTGGCCTTTGGCCAGACCCAAGCCGAGCAGCCGCTGCACCATGGCCGCCAGGTTGACGCGGTCGAAGCCGGCCAGTCGCCCGGCCAGCTCGGTGTCGTACAGCGCCGGCGGCCGCATGCCGACCTCGGCCAGGCACGGCAGGTCCTGGTCGGCCGCATGCAGGATCCACTCGTCGTCCGCGAGCACCTCGGCGACGGGCCGAAGCACGCTCAGCGAGTCGCCGCCGTGGCTGACCGGATCGATCAGCACGGTTCCCGCGCCGGCCCGCCGAATCTGAATCAGGTAGGCGCGGTTGGAGTAACGGAACCCCGACGCTCGTTCGGCGTCCACCGCGAACGGGCCATGGCCGCCGGCCAGCAGCTCGGCGGCCGCGTTGATTTCGTGGGCACTGATCGACAGGTCAGGCACGCCGTCGGCGGGATGAACCAGCGGAGTGACATCGGGTTCCGTGCTGTCGGGCGTTTCGGTCAGCGGCTGAGGCGGCTCAGGGGCCATGTCAAACGCGCGACCGGGTGCCTAAATCTGTCACCCCAACCGGTGGCAGGCCCGCAGCGTGCTCGAGTACCTCACAAAACGCTTCAACGTGTGTGCCGATGTCCGGGGTGAGTGCCGTCCACGACGCGCGCAGCTCCAGCTGGTGGGCGCGCGGCGGGCCGGAGATGTCCCCGTAACGCACCGAGCTGGTGGCGGTGACCGTGCCGCCGAGAGCGGTGACCTGCTCGGCGCGCGCGTCCAGCGCTTCGACCAGCCAGCTCCACGCCACCTCGGGCAGTAGGGGGTCGACCGCCTCGCTGGAATCCAGGTCGGCCTGGATGTAAGCGACCAGGCGCATGGTGCCGTCCCACGCATCGGCCCCGTCCGGGTCGTAGAGCAGGATCAGCCGGCCGAACGCGTCGCCGTCGGACCGCTCCGGGACGATGTCCAGCTCAGGACGCTTGACCTCGGCGCCAAGTGCATAGCTGTACGGCGCGAGACGCTGCGGCGGGCGGATGGGACCCAGCTCGATTTCCGACCGCACGCTGGCGCCACTCATCGCCGCGACCGCGTCGCGAAACGGGACCGGTTCGGCTGCGGTCATGTCCACCGCTCCTTCTCGTCGCGCCGTTCCGCGTGGTTACTGGAGCGAAACACAACCTTTGACGCTAGACCTATCCCTCGACACGTGGAAAAAGGCGCGCCGGTTCGCCGCGCCGGCCGCCGTTCGCACCGGCTTATCCGGCGGGTCCCGGTGTCCTAGTCCGAGGTGAAACGCGCAGGACGCTTCTCCCGGTGGGCGGCCAGACCCTCGCGCACGTCCGGCCCGGTGAAGCTCAAAAACTCCAGGCCAAGAGAGGTTTCGAAGGCCGGGGCGAACATCCGGTACCAGTGGTTGAGGCTGTGTTTGGTGAAGCGGATCGCCGATTGCGCGCCCTGCGCCAGATCTTCGGCGATCCCCGTTGCGGTGGCCAGCACCTCGTCGTTATCCACGCAGAGCGACACCAACCCGATGCGCTCGGCTTCCTCGCCGGACAGCGGCGCGCAGGTCAGCAGGTAGTACTTGGCCTTGGCCATGCCGACCAGCAGCGGCCAGCAGATGGCGGCGTGATCGCCGGCGGCGACCCCCACCTTGGTGTGGCCGTCGATGATCTTCGCGGTGCGGCCGGCGACGGACACATCGGCGAGCAGCGCCACCACCAGGCCTGCGCCGACCGCCGCGCCGTGAATCGCCGAAATCACCGGCTTGTCCAAGTTGACCATATTGAGCACCAGGTCACGGGCCTCACGCATGATGCGCATCCGGTCGTCGAACTCGCCCATCGTCTCGTCGATCAGGTCGAAGCTGCCCCCCGAGGAGAACGCCTTGCCCTCACCGCGAACCAAAACCGCCCGCACGTCGGGG
>DASQRI010000678.1:0-14596 GCA_035642975.1 Mycobacterium sp. | reverse complement strand
TGCGCGGGGCAATGAGCTGAAGGCCTACGCCGAGCATTGCGCCGACAAGTACGGCATCCGGCCGAAGATCCGCTTCAACACCAAGGTTCTGGCCGTGGAGTTCGACGACGAGCGGGCGCTGTGGCGGGTGCAGCTCGATCCCGGCGGCGAGGTGACCACGCGATTCGTGGTGAACGCCAGCGGTGTGCTGACCGTGCCCAAGCCGCCCGACATCGACGGTGTCGACTCCTTCGACGGCGTCACCATCCATACCGCCCGCTGGGATCACGACCTGGACCTCACCGGCAAGCGGGTCGCGGTGATCGGCACCGGCGCCTCTGCCGTGCAGCTGATCCCGGAGATCGCGCCGATTGTCAAAGAGCTCACGGTGTTTCAGCGCACACCGATCTGGTGTTTCCCGAAGTTCGATGTGCGACTGCCGAAACCGGCCCACTGGGCGATGCGCCTGCCCGCCGTGGCGGCCGCGCACCGGCTGGTCAGTCAGGCCTACGTCGAGGTGACGTTTCCCATTCCGGCGCAATACTTCACGGTCTATCCGCTGGCCCGATGGATGGAGCCGATGGGGCGCGCTTACCTGCGCCGCAAGGTCCGGGATCCGGTGGTGCGTGAGCAACTCACCCCGCGGTACTCCGTCGGCTGCAAACGGCCCGGCTTCCACAACAGCTATTTGTCGACGTTCAACCGCGACAACGTGCGGCTGGTGACCGAGCCGATCGACAAGATCACCTCGTCGGCGGTGGCGACCACCGACGGCGCCGGCCACGAGATCGACGTGCTGGTGCTGGCGACCGGCTTCCATGTGCTGGACGCCGACAGCATGCCGACGTTTGCCGTCACCGGCAGCGGTGGCCTGTCGCTGAGCAAGTTCTGGGACGAGCACCGACTGCAGGCCTACGAGGGCGTCAGCGTTCCGGGCTTCCCCAACCTATTCAGCGTGATGGGCCCGTACGGCTACGTCGGCTCGTCGTATTTCGCGTTGATCGAGGCGCAGACCCGCCACATCGTCCGATGCCTGAAGCGGGCCCGCCGGCACAACGCGACCCGGGTCGAGGTCACCGAGGAGGCCAACGCCCGCTACTTTGCCGAAATGATGCGCCGTCGGCCTCGGCAGGTGTTCTGGCAGGACAGCTGCCGTGCGGCCAACAGCTACTACTTCGACAAGCACGGAGATGTGGCGTTGCGGCCCTCGACCACGTTCGAGGCATACCTGCGCAGCCGGCGTTTCGACCTCGACGACTACCGATTCACCGGTTGAGGCGGTTAGATCGCGCGCTTGAGGTCGTCGACCTTGTCGAGGCGCTCCCAAGGCAGGTCGATGTCGGTGCGGCCGAAGTGGCCGTACGCGGCCGTCTGCGCGTAGATCGGACGCAGCAGGTCCAGGTCGCGGATGATCGCACCGGGCCGTAGGTCGAACACCTCGGGCACGATTTTCTCGATCTTGACCGGGTCGACGATCGCGGTACCGAACGTCTCGACGAACAGCCCGACCGGGGCGGCCTTGCCGATCGCGTAAGCGACCTGCACCTCGACCCGCTCCGCCAGCCCGGCAGCGACGATGTTCTTGGCCACCCAGCGCATCGCGTACGCCGCCGAGCGGTCCACCTTGGACGGATCCTTGCCGGAGAAAGCGCCGCCGCCGTGGCGGGCCCAGCCGCCGTAGGTGTCGACGATGATCTTGCGGCCGGTCAGGCCGGCGTCACCCATCGGGCCGCCGAGAACGAACTTGCCGGTCGGGTTCACCAGCACTCGGGTCGATGATGCGTCCAGCGTCTCGTGAGCCAGTTCCTTGAGCACGGTCTTGAGCACGTGCTCCCGGATGTCCGGATCCAGCGTCTTCTCCAGGTCGACGTCAGCGGCGTGCTGAGTGGAGACGACGACCGTGTCCAGGCGGACGGGAACGTCGTCTTCGTATTCGATGGTGACTTGCGTCTTACCGTCCGGGCGCAGGTAGGGCAGCGTCCCGTTCTTGCGAACTTCGGTCAGCCGGCGCGACAGCCGGTGTGCCAGCGCGATCGGCAGCGGCATCAGCTCCGGGGTGTCGCTGATCGCATAGCCGAACATCAGGCCCTGGTCACCGGCGCCCTGTGAGTCCAGCGGGTCCGCGGCGCCCTCGACGCGCGCCTCATGCGCGGTGTCAACACCTTGAGCGATGTCGGGCGACTGGGCACCGATGCCGATGTTGACACCGCAAGACGCGCCGTCGAAGCCCTTCTCCGACGAGTCGTAGCCGATGTCCAGAATGCGTTTGCGAACGGTGTTGGTGATGTCGGCGAAGGCCTCCTTGGCCGTCGTCGTCACCTCGCCCACCACGTGCACCTGGCCGGTGGTCACCAGCGTCTCGACGGCGACACGTGAGCGGGGATCATCTGCCAGCAGCGCGTCGAGCACCGAGTCGCTGATGGCGTCGCAGATCTTGTCGGGATGCCCCTCAGTGACCGATTCGCTGGTGAACAAACGACCATTTTCGCTCACGCTCTACACCCCTCCAAGTCCGCATGGAAAACGTTAGTTAGACAAATTATATCGGAAAGCCGTTCATGTTACCGGCCGGTCCAGGGTGTCACGGACCCTAGGCGGCGTCCCCGCTGCCCCCGTGCAAGAACGTGACGATCGCATCCACAATACGACTGGCCATCAACGTCTTCGAGCCGGGCTGCAGGGCGGACTCGGTGCCGTCGCCGGCCAACAGCCAACCGTCGTTGTTGTCCACCTCGAAGGCTCTGCCATCGCCGACGGCGTTGACGACAAGCAGGTCGCAGCCTTTGCGCTGCAGCTTGGCGCGAGCATGAAACAGCACGTCACCGTCAGCGTCACCGGTCTCGGCGGCGAAGCCGATGATGGCCCGCATGTTGGGCAGCTGGCCGGCGGCGCGGGCCTGGACGGCCTCAGCCAGCACGTCGTCGTTGCGGACGAGTTCGATGGTTGACGGTTCCTGGGCGCCCTTTTTGATCTTGGCGGTCGCGACGTGCGCCGGCCGGAAGTCGGCGACGGCGGCCGCCATCGCCAGCACGTGGACGTCGGGCGCGTGCTTGGACACCGCGTCGCGGAGTTGTTGGGCCGAGCTGACATGCACGACCTCGACGCCGGCCGGGTCGATCAGCCCGGCGGTGTGTCCGGCGATCAGCGTGACCTCGGCGCCACGCTGTGCGGCGACCCGCGCCAGCGCGTAGCCCTGTTTGCCCGAGCTGCGGTTGCCGATGAAGCGGACCGGGTCGATCGCCTCGCGAGTGCCGCCCGCGGTGACCAGTAGCTTGACGCCGGCCAGGTCGTAGGGCATCGCGTCGTGTCGTTCCAGCAATAGCTGGACGAACGTGGTGATCTCCTCCGCCTCGGGCAGCCGGCCTGCGCCGCTGTCCGCACCGGTCAGCCGTCCGGATGCCGGCTCGAGCACCACGGCGCCACGGCGACGCAGCGTGGCCACGTTGTCGACGGTCGCCGGATGCTGCCACATCTCGGTGTGCATCGCGGGTGCGAACAGCACCGGACATCGCGCGGTGAGCAGCGTCGCGGTCAGCAGATCGTCGGCCCTGCCCGCAACGGCGCGGGCCAGCAGGTCGGCGGTCGCGGGCGCGACGACAACCAGGTCGGCGCCTTGGCCGATGGCGACATGCGGGACCAGCGGGACGTCCTCGAACACCCCGGTCTGTACCGGCTCGCCGGACAGCGCCTCAAAGGTGGCGGCGCCGACGAAGCGCAACGCGGATTCGGTGGGAATGACGCGGACCTGATGGCCCAACTCGGTGAGTTGGCGAACGACGGTGGCGGCCTTGTAGGCGGCGATGCCCCCGGAGACGCCGACGATGATCCGCTTGCGGTCCGTCCGCTTTTCGCCCGCCTGGCTCCCGGAGCCGATCACAGCAAGCCCGCCTCGATCCCGCTATTCGCCTTCGGTGTGCTCGAGCAGGTCCCCGTGGATCTCGCGCATCGCGATCGACAGCGGCTTCTCCTGCAAACCCGGCTCGACCAGCGGCCCAACGTATTCCAAGATGCCTTCGCCGAGCTGGTTGTAGTAGTCGTTGATCTGCCGGGCGCGCTTCGCCGCGTAGATCACCAGGGCGTACTTGCTTGAAACGCGCTCGAGCAACTCATCGATGGGTGGGTTGGTGATACCCAGCGGCGTGTCGTAGGCGCCGATGCCACCCGCCGACGGATCGAACTGGTCGGGGACGGCGGTTAACGACGCGTCGGTTTGTGAACTACTCACGAAAATATTCTCCTGGCGGCCTAGAGCGGTGTGCGACTAATGCTGAATTGAGTCTGGATGGCGAGTCACGCCGTACCCGGCGCGGTTTCCACCAGCAAGGATACCAACTCTGAGCACGCAGTTTCCAATTGCCTGTTCACCACGACCTCGTCGAAGTCGTCCTGAGCCGCAAGTTCGGTGCGCGCGGTAGTCAGCCGGCGTTGAATTATCTCGGGTGTCTCGGTCCCTCGGCCGATCAAGCGGGCCTCCAACGCGTCCCAACTCGGCGGAGCCAGAAACACCGTGACCGCCTCGGGCATCGCCTGCTTGACCGCGCGGGCCCCGGCCAGGTCGACCTCGATGAGGACTGGGTGGCCGGCGGTGGTGGCGTCGCGGACCGGACGGGCCAAGGTGCCCGAGCGGTGCAGACCACCGTGAATCTCGGCCCATTCCAGCAGTTCACCGTCATCGATGAGCTGCTGGAAGCGGTCGGCCGTCACAAAGTGGTAGTCAACCCCGTCCACTTCGTCCGGCCGGGGTGCCCTGGTGGTCGCCGAAACGCTGAAGTGCAGGTCCGGAATCCGTTCGCGCAGACAGCGGACCAACGTCGACTTTCCTACCGCCGATGGACCGGACAGCACCACCACGCGTCCTGCAGCCTTGGCCTCAAGACGTCCGTCGCGGTCACCGTCCGGTCCCCCGTCGGCAATCACCGACTCTCCTGGAAGGTGCTTTAGGAGAAGTCGAACTTTTCGAGCAATGCCTTGCGCTGCCGGTCGCCGAGCCCGCGCAGACGGCGGGTCGGAGCGATCTCGAGCTCGGTCATGATTTCCTGCGCCTTGACCTTGCCGACCTTCGGCAAAGCCTCCAGCAACGCGGAGACCTTCATCTTGCCCAAGACCTCGTCAGTCTCAGCGTCCTTCAGCACCTGCTTGAGGTTGGTGCCGCCGCGCTTCAGCCGATCTTTGAGCTCGGCTCGCGCTCGACGTGCGGCGGCAGCCTTCTCCAACGCTGCCGCGCGCTGCTCGTCGGTCAACTGGGGAAGGGCCACGATTCCTCCGTATCAATAATCAACAGCCATCGATCTTTGTTTGTCTTGGCCGGGCACTCCGGCCAGCGCTGACGACCGTACCCACGCCCGCAGACGAAATCTAACCCGCCCCCCTGGTTAGAGCTATAAAGGCCCAGCTTGTGGCACCGAGCAGGGGCCGCCGCCGGGGGCGCCGACGGAGGTCCGGTGCTGCCCGAGGTGAGCGGGTCCGGCATCGAGAAAACGCGTTCTAGCTGGGGTTTTCCGGAGTTGGGCCGGGCCGGGCTGTCGCCTGAGTGCCGTCGCCCGGGCCGGCTCGGGACCGTCCCGGAAGCCGAATCTGCGCCAGTTACGAATATCGCGGCGTGTCGCGCGTGTCGCACCGCGCGCTCGATAAAGCTCGGCGCGCGCGTTCGGCTGCGCTTCGGGGTTGTTAACGGCTCGTCGAGCGCCGGCTCCCGCAGTAACTACGCGGCGTAGTAGCCGGACGTTCGCTTTGGCCTGGCCCATTCAGACGATCATCACAGCAACCGCAGACACCTGTTCGTTACGCGTTGCGCACTGGGTGTTGGACTGGGCGTCATCTCGACCGCTGGGATCGCATCGTGCGGCTGGGCGTTCGAGGCGCACTCATAGGCGCTCGTGCGACCACACTTGCACCGTCGGAAGCATGCCAACCGCCGGCGCCGTAATCGATGGCGTCAGCCCGCCAGATAGGCGACAGCGTCACGCATCCGTTCACCGGCCGCCCGTAGGGCAGTAACGTCGGGCCCCGCCCGCAACACATCGCGCGACACCGCGGGCAGTAACTGGCCGCGCGTCGCCCCGAACAGCGCGCCAAGCGCCTCGGGTCGCCCGCCCTGCGCCCCAACACCCGGCACCAGCACCGGTCCGCCGAGCTCGCTGACATCGGGAGGCTGGAAGGCGGTCGCTCCGACCACGACGCCGACTGATCCGGGCTCCCCTGGATTTGCCGCCTCGCCGGTGGTCCGATTGATGACAGTCGCCTGGTCGACGATCTGTTGGGCCACCGTGCGGTCATCGAAGCGGGCATGTTGCACGGTCGCACCCTCCGGATTGGAGGTCGCCGCCAGCACGAACACCCCCCGGTCGTGAGCCGCCGCGGTCTCCAGCAGCGGCCGCAGCGAGCCGAAACCCAAGTAAGGCGAGGCGGTTACGGCGTCGGCGGCCAGCGGCGAATCGCCCGCCCAGGCCGCCGCGTAAGCCGCCATCGTCGAGCCGATATCGCCTCGTTTAGCATCGGCCAACACCAGCACGCCGGCATCGCGCAGCGCCGCGATGGTGCGCTCCAATACCGCGTACCCCGCAGCGCCGTAGGCCTCGAAAAACGCGACCTGAGGTTTGACGACGGCGAAATCCGCAAAGGCCTGCACACAGGTGTCGCAGAATGCCGCCAGGCCTTCGGGGCTGACCGGCAGGTCCCATTCCCGCAGTAGTTCGGGATGCGGGTCGATGCCCAGGCACAGCGGCCCGCGACGCGATACCGCCTCGGCCAGCCGGGCGCCGAACCCTGGCATCGTTAGTGGCCGCCGTTGTTCAATGCGCTGTGCAGCTCCTGCAGGGAGCGCACGCCGATGTCGCCGCGGATCCCGGCCTCGATCCCCTGAACGGCCGCCGAGGCGCCCTGCACCGTCGTCACACAGGGGATGTTCACTCCGACTGCGGCCGAGCGGATCTCGTAGCCGTCGATGCGTGGCCCCGAGTTGCCGTAGGGCGTGTTGATCACCATGTCGACCTCGCCGGCGCGGATCGCGTCGACGGCAGACATGGCGGGCCGACCCGGCTGCGCCTCTTCGAAGTGCTTGCGCACCTCATCGCACGGGATTCCGTTGCGGCGCAGCATTTCCGCGGTGCCTTCGGTAGCAAGCACCCGAAAGCCCAGGTCGGCCAACCGCTTCACCGGAAAGACCAGTGATCGCTTGTCCCGGTTGGCCACCGAAACGAACACCGTCCCCGCGGCCGGCAGCGATCCGTAGGCGGCGGTCTGGCTCTTGGCGAACGCGGTGCCGAAGTCGCGGTCGATCCCCATCACTTCGCCGGTGGATTTCATCTCCGGGCCCAGCAGCGAGTCGACACCCGAACCGTCGGCGCGACGGAACCGGTGAAACGGCAGGACGGCTTCTTTGACGGCGATCGGGGCGTTCGGCGCCACGCTGGCGCCGTCACCGGAGGACGCCAGCAAGCCTTCTTCACGCAGCTGAGCAACCTTGGCGCCCAGCATGATCCGGGCGCACGCCTTGGCCAGCGGTATCGCGGTAGCCTTGGACACGAACGGGACGGTGCGGCTGGCCCGCGGGTTGGCTTCCAGCACGTAGAGCACATCATCCTTCAACGCGTACTGCACGTTGAGCAGACCCACCACACCGATGCCGTGCGCGATCGCTTCGGTGGCGTGGCGCACCTTCTCGATGTCGCTGCGGCCCAGGGTCACCGGAGGCAGCGCGCACGCCGAGTCGCCGGAGTGGATGCCGGCCTCTTCGATATGCTCCATGACGCCGCCGATGTAGACCTCGTCGCCGTCGCAGAGCGCGTCGACGTCGATCTCGATCGCATCTTCCAGGAAGCGGTCGACCAGCACCGGGTGTTCGGGCGAGAGTTCGGTGGCGCGGGCGATGTAGCCCTGCAGGGTTTCGTCGTCGTAGACGATCTCCATGCCCCGGCCGCCCAACACGTATGACGGCCGCACCAGCACCGGATAACCGATTTCGGCGGCGATCCGGCGGGCCTGGGTGAACGTCGTCGCCATGCCGTAGCGCGGGGCGGGCAGGCCCGCCGCCGCCAGCAGGTCACCGAACGCGCCGCGGTCCTCGGCCAGATCGATGGCCTCCGGCGGGGTGCCGACGATCGGAACGCCCGCGTCGGCGAGCCGCTGCGCCAGCCCCAGCGGGGTCTGGCCGCCGAGTTGCACGATGACGCCCACCACACCCGGGCCGTTCTCGCCGGACAGCTGCTCGGCGTGGAACACCTCCAGAACGTCCTCGAACGTCAGCGGTTCGAAATACAGCCGGTCGGCGGTGTCGTAGTCGGTGGACACCGTCTCCGGGTTGCAGTTGATCATCACGGTCTCAAAACCGGCCTGCGACAACGTCGTTGCCGCGTGCACGCAGCTGTAGTCGAATTCGATGCCCTGGCCGATTCGATTGGGCCCCGAGCCGAGGATCAGCACCTTGGGCTTCTCGGTCTGCGGCGCCACCTCGGTCTCCGCGGACGGGTCGAGCTCGTAGCTGCTGTAGTGGTAGGGCGTCTTGGCCTCGAACTCCGCGGCACAGGTGTCCACGGTCTTGTACACCGGGTGGATGCCGAGCCGGCTCCGCAGCGAGCGCACACCGTCCTCGCCGGCCAGTTCCGGTCGCAGCGCTGCGATTTGGCGATCCGACAAGCCGTTGTGCTTACACCGGCGCAGCAGCTCGGCGTCGAGCACGGTGGCGTCGGTCACCTCGTGCCGGAGCGCTACGAGCTCGCCGATCTGCGCAACGAACCACGGGTCGATGCCGGATGCCTCGGCGACCCGCTCCACCGAAGCACCCAGTCGTAGCGCCAGCTCGACGTCATAGAGCCTGCCTTCGGCGGGCGTGCGCAGCCGCTCCAGCGCGTCGTCCGCTGACCCTTCGGTGTCGGGTGCTGTCCAGAACCCGGCACGTTTGGTTTCCAGCGACCTCATCACCTTGCCGAGCGCTTCGACGAAGTTGCGGCCCAACGACATTGCTTCACCGACGGATTTCATGGTGGTGGTCAGCGTCGGGTCGGCGCCGGGGAATTTCTCGAATGCGAACCGCGGTGCCTTGACCACCACGTAGTCCAGGGTGGGTTCGAAGCAGGCCGGGGTTTCCTTGGTGATGTCGTTGAGGATCTCGTCGAGGGTGTAGCCGACGGCCAGTTTGGCGGCGATCTTGGCGATCGGGAAGCCGGTGGCCTTGGAGGCCAGCGCACTTGACCGCGACACCCGCGGATTCATCTCGATGACGATCAGCCTGCCATCGTTCGGGTCAACTGCGAACTGGATGTTGCAGCCCCCGGTGTCGACGCCGACCTCGCGCAGGATGGCGATGCCCAGATCCCGCATTCGCTGGTATTCCCGGTCGGTCAGCGTCATCGCCGGTGCCACGGTGACCGAGTCGCCGGTGTGCACGCCCATCGGGTCGACATTTTCGATCGAGCACACCACGACCACGTTGTCTTTGCCGTCGCGCATCAGCTCCAGCTCGAATTCCTTCCAGCCGTAGATCGATTCCTCGATCAGCACGTTGGCGCTCGGCGACGCGGCCAGGCCGGCGCCGGCCATCCGGTCGACCTCCTCGGCGGTGTACGCCAGACCTGAGCCCAGCCCGCCCATGGTGAACGACGGCCGAACCACCACGGGCAAGCCGAGTTCTCCGACGGTCTCGCGGACTTCGTCAAGAGTGAAACACACGCGGCTACGCGCTGATTCGCCGCCGACCTTGGCGACGATGTCCTTGAACCGCTGCCGGTCCTCGCCACGCTGGATGGCGTCGAAGTCGGCGCCGATCAGCTCGACACCGTAGCGCTCCAGCGCTCCGTTCTCGTACAGCGCGACCGCCGTGTTGAGCGCGGTCTGTCCGCCCAGGGTGGCCAGTAGGGCGTCGATCTTGTTGCCCCGCTCGGCCTGCTGGGCGATGACCTTTTCGAGGAACGCCGGGGTGATGGGTTCGACGTAGGTGTGATCGGCGTATTCGGGGTCGGTCATGATGGTGGCCGGGTTGGAGTTGACCAGGCTGACTTGCAGGCCTTCGGCGCGCAGCACCCGACAGGCCTGGGTGCCGGAGTAGTCGAATTCGCATGCCTGCCCGATGACGATCGGACCGGAGCCGATCACCAGGACATGCCGCAAGTCGGTGCGCCGTGGCATTACCCGCTCTCCCCCGCCATCAGGTCGACGAATTGGTCGAACAAGTACTCTGCGTCGTGCGGTCCGGCCGCGGCCTCCGGATGGTATTGCACCGAAAAGGCCCTCCCGTCAACAAGTTTGACACCTTCGACGACGCCGTCGTTGGCGCATGTGTGACTGACCACCGCCGGCCCGAACGGCGTGTCGAAGCGCTGGCCCGCTTCACCTTCCAGCGCGAAGCCGTGATTCTGCGCGGTCACCGCCACCCGCCCGGTGGCGTGGTCGATCACCGGGATGTTGATCCCGCGGTGACCAAACACCATCTTGTAGGTGGACAGGCCCAGCGCGCGGCCCAGGATCTGGTTGCCGAAACAGATGCCGAACAACGGGATTCCGGCCGCCAGCACGGCACGCGTCACCTCGACGATGTGGTCGGCGGTGGCCGGATCCCCCGGACCGTTGGACAGGAACACCCCGTCGGGGTTGAGCTCGGCGATCTGCTCGAAGGTCACCGACGACGGCAGCACCCGGCTGCGGACTCCGCGCCGGGCGAAATTGCGCGGGGTGTTCGTTTTGATGCCCAGGTCGATTGCGGCCACGGTGAACCGTTGCGGGCCTTCGGGTTCCACGACGTAGGCGTCGACAGTGCTGACCTGGCCGGCCAGGTCGGCACCCAGCATCGGCTGCTGGTTGCGCACCCGCTCGGCCAGTTCGCCAGTTTCCGCAAGCGACGCACCGGAGAACACGCCCGCCTTCATCGAGCCGCGGCTGCGTAGGTGGCGCACCACCGCGCGGGTGTCGATGCCGGCGATTCCCACGATGCGCTGGCGGACCAGTTCGTCCTCCAGCGTTCCGGTGGCCCGCCAGTTCGAAGCGCGCGGCGAGGGGTCACGCACCGCGTAGCCGGCGACCCAGATCTTGTCGCCGCGGCTTTCGGCGTCCTCGCCGTTCCAGCCGGTGTTGCCGATCTGCGGGGCGGTGGCCACCACGATCTGGCGGTGATAGCTGGGGTCGGTCAGGGTCTCCTGATATCCGGACATGCCGGTGGAAAAGACTGCCTCGCCGAGCGTCTCACCGAACGCACCGAACGGTGTCCCGGTGAATGTCCGGCCGTCCTCGAGGACCAGCATGGCCTTCACGGCGCGACTCCTTCCGGCCAGCTCTGCAGCCAGCTCACGTATTCGTCGCGGTTGTCAGCCCGAAAGCCGGTGTCGATCTTGACGCCGGACGGCAGCCGCCATCGGATCGCCAGTATTCCGTCGCGGGGGCCGACTTTTCCGGCGATGCCCTGTTCGGTGCGGATGGCCGAGATCGACTCCTTGGGGATCCAGATCGGCTGCGCCCGAATGCGTTGCACAAGAACACCTTCGGGATGGCTGCTCAGCACCGCCTTGCTGCGGTAGCCGAGGTCGCCGGCGGTGATCCGCTGGCTCCAAGCCGGGGCCATGGTGCAGCCGACATAGACGCCGCGGGTGGTGATGGCAGCCGGGCTGATGTGGTCGGGCATGTCGGGCAGCGTGCCGATCAGCTCGGCCTGCTGCCGCGAGGCCTCCCGCCAGCCGCGCATCATCAGCTGGATGATGAACGCGATCACCAGCGCCAGCAGCCCGGCCATGATCAGCGATGCGATCAGAGTCGCGGAATTCATACCGGGCTCTTTCCATCGCGGGCAGTGATCTTGCCGCGCAGCAATGTTGCGGTCACCGTGGCGGGCAGCGTCATGGTTTCGTACGGTGTGTTGGCCGACCGGCTGGCCAGTTCGGCACCGGCAACCGCCCAGGTGGCATCCGGGTCCACCACGGTCAGGTTGGCCGGTTCTCCGATTTCCAGCGGCCGACCCTGGTCGGGCAGACCCGCGATGCGGGCCGGGTTTTCGCTCATCACCCGCGCCACGTCACGCCACGACAGCAGACCGGGAATGACCATCGTCTGCACCACCGCCGACAGCGCGGTCTGCAGCCCCAGCATGCCGGGCAGCGCGGCGGCGAACTCGACGCATTTCTCGTGTTCTGCGTGCGGGGCGTGATCGGTTGCCACGCAGTCGATCACCCCTTCGGCCAGCGCCTGACGCAACGCGACCGCATCGGCCGCCTCGCGCAGCGGCGGGTTGACCCGGTTCACCCCGCCGTAGCCGGTCAGTCGGCTGTCGTCGAGCATCAGGTGGTGCGGTGTGACCTCGGCGGTGATCGAAATACCCTGCAACTTGGCCCATCTGACGATCTCGACGGTGCCAGCGGTGGAGGCGTGACAGATGTGCACCCGGGCGCCGGCGTCGCGGGCCAGCAACGCGTCGCGGGCCACGATCGACTCTTCAGCGGCCCGCGGCCAGCCCGACAATCCCAGCTTGGCGGCGTTGGGGCCTTCGTGCGCGACCGCGCCGACGGTCAGCCTGGGCTCTTCGGCGTGCTGGGCCACCAGCACGCCGAGACCGGTGGCGTATTGCAGTGCGCGGCGCATGATCAGCGGGTCGTGCACGCACTTGCCGTCGTCGGAGAACATCCGGACCTGCGCGACACCGGCGGCCATCATGCCCATCTCGGTCAGCTCGGTTCCGGCCAGCCCGACAGTGACCGCGCCGACCGGATGCACGTCGACCAGACCGACCTGCTGCCCACGGTGCCAGACATGGTCGGTGACGACCGGGCTGTCGGCGACCGGGTTGGTGTTGGCCATCGCGAACACGGCCGTGAAGCCACCCAGAGCCGCGGCGGCCGAGCCGGTTTCGATGTCCTCGGCGTATTCGCGGCCCGGCTCGCGCAGGTGGGTGTGCAGGTCGACGAATCCGGGCAGCAGGATCTGTCCGGTGGCATCGATGACGTCTGTGCTTTTTTCAAGTCCTCCCGACTTTGCCAGTCCCGTGCCGATATCGGCGATCTGGCCGTCGTCGACCAGCACGTCGACCCGGTCTCCCTCGCCGTACAAGCGCACCCCGCGCAGCAGCACGCTCATGCCACGAGCCCTTTGTCAGCCGGCTCGGTGCCCACCAGCAGATGAAACAGCACCGCCATCCGCACATGAACCCCGTTGGAAACCTGTTGCAGCACAGCCGATTGCGTCGAGTCAGCCACTGACGACGAGATCTCCATGCCGCGCAGCATCGGGCCGGGATGCAGAACGACCGCATGACCGGGAAGCATCGCCTGGCGCCGGTCGGAAAGCCCGTAGAGCACCGAATACTCACGCGCAGAGGGGAAGAAGCCGCCGTTCATCCGTTCGGCCTGCACCCGCAACATCAACACCGCGTCGGCGGCTGGCAGCTCGGCGTCCAGGTCATAAGACACCGTCACCGGCCATTGGGCAACACCGACCGGCAGCAGCGTCGGCGGGGCGACCAGCACCACTTCGGCGCCCAGCGTGGCCAGCAGCATCACGTTAGAACGGGCGACCCGGCTGTGCAGGATGTCGCCGACGATGACCACCCGGCGACCTTCGATGTCACCGAGTCGCTGTCGGATGGTCAGCGCGTCCAGTAATGCCTGCGTCGGATGCTCGTGGGTGCCGTCACCGGCGTTGATCACCGAGGGGCCAGTATCTCCGGCGGAGCCGGAAGAAGACGTCCAGTCGGCAAGCAATTGCGCCGCACCCGAAGCCGGGTGCCGGATGATCAGCGCGTCGGCGCCGGCCGCCCGCAAGGTCAGCGCGGTGTCGCGTAGCGATTCGCCCTTGCCCACCGACGATCCCGCCGCGCTGACGTTGATCACGTCGGCGCTCATCCACTTGCCGGCGACTTCGAACGACACCCGAGTGCGGGTGGAGTTCTCGTAGAACATCGTGATGACGGTGCGGCCCCGCAGCGTCGGCAGCTTGCGGACCTCGCGGCCCACCAGGGCCTGCGCGAACCGGTCGGCGTCGTCGAGAATCGCGGTGGCCTCGGCGCGGGACAAGTCCCCGGCGGCCAGCAGGTGTCTGCTCATGGCTCGTCCTCCCGGGAGATGACCACCGCGTCGCGGCCGTCCTGCTCGGCGAGTAGCACGTGCACACTCTCGCTGCGCGAGGTCGGCACATTCTTGCCGACATAGTCGGCGCGCAGCGGGAGCTCGCGGTGGCCGCGGTCGACCAGCACGGCCAACTGCACCAAGCGCGGGCGGCCGACGTCGCGCAGCGCGTCCAGCGCCGAGCGCACCGAGCGGCCGGAGTAGAGCACGTCGTCGACGAGGATCACCAGCGCATCGTCGATGCCGCCGGCCGGAATCGACGTCG
This sequence comes from Mycobacterium sp., assembly GCA_035642975.1. Taxonomy (GTDB): domain Bacteria; phylum Actinomycetota; class Actinomycetes; order Mycobacteriales; family Mycobacteriaceae; genus Mycobacterium. The sequence continues at coordinate 316 of DASQRI010000678.1, read as the reverse complement.
TTTCCAGCGGTCGGGGCGGCTTGGTCATCAGGTCGTCGCGGTACAGCGTGATGTCCAGCGCGCCGTGGGCGACCTCGGCGCTGGAGAACTCGGCGATGTTGGCGGCCAACCGGTCGGCCAATGTGACGCCACGGGTGGGGATTCCCAGCAGCACCACCCGACGCGCGTCGGCACCGTCCAGGGCGGTCTTTTCGATGATCTGATGCGCAATGCGCGAAATAGTGCGACCCACGTCGGCCGCCGACATCAATTCGCGGCCGGTACCGGTGTCACCCGCAGCACCCATGCGAGATCTGACCTCCTTCTCCGCCTCGCC
>DASQRI010000677.1:0-8766 GCA_035642975.1 Mycobacterium sp. | reverse complement strand
CCACAGTGGCGGGTTGACCGGGCGCAGTGACCGGACCGGTCCGCCCGACTCCCGCAACAGCTCCAGGCCGGTATCGAATCGTCTGGCCGCCGCCGGCCGCCGCCGATACGGCAGCGGATTCCTCGGCGCGAGCGGTAACGCGGTGACGTCTGGGCCTGTGACCATCGTCGTCATGCCCGCCAGCGTGAGCCAGCCGAGGTCGGCAGTCACGAGTAGTCGACTACTGCACTTTCCGCGCCGGTACTCAGGCCGAGAGCTCCCAACGGCGCGCGAGATGATCGGGTATGGCGAACGCCGCCCGATCGCCACCGCGCTCCATCATGAAGAGAGCGCGCAACAGATCGCGCCCGAATGGGCGGGCCAGACGCGACACCATTTGGTAACGCACAGAGTCACGCTCGCTCTGACCGAAGAGGTCGACATAGAGTCGCTTCGCGACGCGGTCGAACCGCGCGATCTCGTCGGCGAGGTCTGATTGCGGCACGTGCAGCAGGTCGGCGGTCTCGTCGCCGATCAGGTGGCGGATCAGCGGCGGAATAATGTCGTCGAATCGATGGACGGGCGTCAGCTCGTTGAGCAGTTGCAGCAGCGCGTCAGTCATATCCTGCCCTTCGGGCGACGCCATGAACTGCCTGCGTCGGATGGCGTCGACCAGCGCGGTGGCATCGGTGATGTCGTGCACCAGCAGCTCGTCGCGCACACCGAGCAAATGCCCGATGACGTTCCATAGATGAACGTACGCGTCGGCGTCCTGGGCAGGTATGTGCGCGCCGAGCCGACGCATCGGATCGACGACGACATAGGAGAAGGCCAAGAGCGTCCCGGCCAGGTCCTCCTGGTTGATCGGTGTATCCCAATCGGGATGCCACAGGCCGGGCTTCTGCTCATTGCGGGCCTTGATCAGGTGGCGCACTGCGGCGTGCATCAGCCGGACGCGCTGAATGGTGCGCCGGCCCGTGCCGTGTTCGCCAAGGCCGCCCACGGTGAGCACGTCGATCAGGAACTGACCCGTCTCCATCACCCGCCGACGGGTGTTCGTATCGAGCTGGGCGGTCAGGTACAGCACCTTCACGCCTTTGGCTGCCGCGTACGACGACGGCAGCGACGCGCAGAACAGGCAGAGCGCGATCTCAATGCCCCATGTCTCGAAGAGCTGCTGCCCGCGGTGGATCTTGCACATGTCGGCCCATTCGGGCAGCGGCAGCGTGTTGGCCAGGTAGTCCTGCAGCTCCTCGGGCAAGTGCTCCGGCACCGGCTGGTCGACGCGCACCAGCGTCTGCATGATCGCGTTCACGGCGCCGACGCCGCCCCGTTCCAACACGGCCGCGACAGGGGTGTCGGCGAGCGGATCACCCAGCTCTCGCATGCGATCGAGCAGCGCGTCCGTCCATCTGGAACTTCCGCTTGCGTGCGCCATGCGCACAGCCTGTCAAACTTTGCGCACTTCGCCAGCCCTTAGCTTCGGTCAAGTACCTATCAGCTGTGATACGAGTACTCGGCTACGCGTGCTTGCCGACCGTCGCTGGCCGTACGTTCCTCACATCATCACAGGCCCACACCGTGTGGAGGCGATCGGCAATGCTTAATTCAACACTCGGGGCAACGCACGATGCCACCGTAGGTAACGACAACCTGTCACAGCCAACGGTTCTGGTCACCGAACCACAGGCGCCGGCTCTGATCACCGAACAAGGGGTGATGCTCGGGACCGCCTTTCGCGAGCAACGTAAGGCTCCTGCTCACCCGAAAGCACGAGTAGTGGACTACCTCAGTTCTGAGTACCTCGGTCCGGCCCGGTGCGCCGCAGCGAACTATCGCCGCGGCTTCCAGACCACCAAGGCGGTGCTCTTGGGCAGCACCGCGACATCGCGTCGCTGGTTGGCCCGCAGCACCTCCATCTCGGCGGCCAGTTCCTTGAGCCGTGACTGCAGCGCCCCGACCTGGTTGGTCAACTCGATAATGCGTTTGATACCAGCAAGATTGACGCCCTCGTCCTGGGATAGCCGCTGCACTTCGCGGAGCAGGTCCACGTCGTGCTGCGAATAGCGGCGTCCACCACCGGAACTGCGGCCAGGGCTGACCAGCCCGAGCCGGTCGTAGGTACGCAACGTCTGTGCGTGCATGCCGGCCAGCTCGGCTGCCACCGAGATCAGGAAGGTGCGGGCGTCGTCTTTGTTGGCCATCAGCGGTTCCCCGCCCATCCGGCCCGCGGGTCGAAGCCACTGGATCGCTCGGCCACCGCATAAGCCTCCAAGGCCTCCTTGGCGGCGCCCTCCAGGCCAGACGGGACCGCGACCTTGACGGTCACTAGCAGATCGCCCTGACCGCCGGAGCGCTTGGGCACCCCGCGGCCACGCACCCGAAGAATACGGCCGTCGGACGTGCCCTTGGGTACCCGGACGCCGACCTTGCCATCCAGCGTCGGCACTGAAAGCGTTGTGCCCAATGCCAATTCGCTGAAGCTGACCGGAACGGTGACGGTGAGGTCATCGCCGTCGCGGCCAAAGACCTTGTCCGGCCGTACGTGCACGGTGACATAGAGGTCGCCCGACGGCGCGCCGCGCAACCCGGCCTCGCCTTGCCCGGCCAGCCGGATCCGTTGCCCGTCCTCGACACCCGGTGGAATCCGCACATTGATCGTGCGGGTGCGGGTGGTGACACCGGTCCCCTTGCATTCCTCGCAGGGGTGCTCGATGATCGACCCGCTGCCGCGGCATTCGGTGCACGGTTCGGAGAAGCCGAAAGCGCCTTGGTTGCTGCTGATTACACCTGAGCCGTTACAGTTCGGGCACACCTTGGGACTGGTGCCCGGCCGGGCTCCGCTGCCGTGACAGTTGGTGCACGGCGCCGGGCTGGTCAGCCGCAGTGGCATCGCCACACCTTTGGTGGCCTCCAAGAAGCTCAGCTCGGCTTCGGTTTCTAGGTCGTTGCCACGTCGCGGACGGCTTGGACGCGGCGGAGCGCCGCGCCCGAACAGGCCGCCGAACAAGTCGCCGATGTTGCTGCCGCCGGTGCGGCCGGCGGCGTCGAACAAATCGTTGAGGTTGAACTCGGCGCCGTCGCCGCCCCCGCCGAAGCCGCCGGTGAAGTCGCCGCCGTTGAATCGGCGTCCGAATCCGCCACCGGCGAAGAGCCGACGGGTTTCGTCGTACTCCTTGCGCTTTGCCGGATCCGTCAGGACTTCTTTGGCCTCCGAGACCGCCTTGTAGCGATCTTCGGCCGCCTTGTTGTCCGGGTTGCGGTCAGGGTGATTCTCGGCGAGCAGCTTGCGGGCCACCCGCTTGATCTCGTCTTGGCTGGCGTCAGGAGAGACGCCCAGCTCCTTGTAGAAGTCCTTTTCGACCCACTCTCGTTGGGCCATATGGCGTCACCCCCTTACACCTTCCTGGAGTTGTCATGCCCTGTCGAAACCGGCCGTCAGTTCTCCGACGGTTCTGATTCTGCGTTCTGCTCACCCTCGTTCGCGTCGTTATCGGCCGGATCGGGGGTCGCGGTGCCGGCGTCATCCGCGACGGTGTCCACTACCCCGACCAACGCGTGCCGCAGCACCTGGTCACCGAGTCTGTAGCCCTGCCGCATGACGTTGCCGATCACCGGTTTGGAGCCCTGCGCGCCGTCGCCCTCGTGTTGGACGGCCTCGTGCAGCACCGGGTCGAAGTCGTCGCCCTCGGCACCGAACGCCGTCAACCCGAGGCCGGTCAGCGCGCCGAACAACTTGTCGGCGACCGACTTCAGCGGCCCGGAGTCCAAGTCGCCGTGACTGCGCGCGCGCTCGAGATCATCGAGTACGCCCAGCAATTGGCTCACGACGGCAGCCTTTGCACGCTCGGTGGCCGCCTCCTGGTCACGCAACGCGCGCTTGCGGTAGTTGGCGTAGTCGGCTTGCACCCGCTGCAGATCGGCGGTCAGCTCAGCGACCTTCTCATCGCTCGCTGCGCCTTTCCCGGCTGCCGCCGCCGCCCCCGTGGGGGCGGCACCGGAAGCGCCGTGGCGTACCTCGCCGGTCTCGGGATCAATTCGCCGTTTGTCGGTAACGGTTACCTGTTCGTGCGGATTGGCCTCGCTCACTGGCCCTCCCGGTCATCGTCGACCACCTCCGCGTCGACGACGTCGTCGGCACCGCCCGGACCGGGCTCACCGCCGCCGGCGCCTTGCTCGGCCTGAGTGGCCTCGTAGATCGCCTGGCCGAGGGCCTGCGACTCCTGGCCCAGTTTCTCCATCGCGGACTTGATGGCGCCGATGTCGGTGCCGTCCAACGCCGTCTTGGCCTCAGCCACCGCGGCGTCCACCTTGTTCAGCGTGTCCTCGGGGACCTTCGAACCGCCCTCAGCCTCGCGCTGCTCCTTGACGAACTTCTCCGTCTGGTAGACCAGTGTTTCGGCCTGGTTGCGAACGTCGGCTTCCTCGCGACGCTTGCGGTCCTCGTCAGCGTGCGCCTCGGCGTCCTTGATCATCCGGTCGATCTCCTCCTTGGACAGGCCGGAGCCTTCCTGGATCTTGATCGTGTTCTCCTTGCCGGTGCCCTTGTCCTTGGCCGTGACGTGCACGATGCCGTTGGCGTCGATGTCGAAGGTGACCTCGATCTGCGGGACACCGCGCGGAGCCGGCGGGATACCGGTCAGCTCGAAGGAGCCGAGCAGCTTGTTGTGCGAAGCGATTTCGCGCTCACCCTGATAGACCTGGATCTGCACCGACGGCTGGTTGTCGTCCGCCGTGGTGAAGGTCTCCGACCGCTTGGTCGGGATGGTGGTGTTGCGCTCGATCAGCTTGGTCATCACGCCACCCTTGGTCTCGATACCCAAGCTCAGCGGCGTAACATCAAGCAGCAGAACGTCTTTCACTTCGCCCTTGAGCACACCGGCCTGCAGGGCAGCACCGACGGCCACCACCTCGTCGGGGTTGACGCCCTTGTTGGGCTCCTGGCCGCCGGTCATCTCCTTGACCAGATCCGACACCGCGGGCATCCGGGTAGAACCACCCACCAGCACCACGTGGTCGATCTCGGACACCGAGATGCCGGCGTCCTTGATCACCTGCTGGAACGGGTTACGGGTGCGGTCCAGCAGATCTTGGGTGATCTTCTGGAACTCCGCACGAGTGAGCTGCTCGTCGAGGAACAGCGGGTTCTTGTCGGCGTCAACGGTGATGTAGGGCAGGTTGATCGAGGTGCTCTGCGAGCTGGACAGCTCGATCTTGGCCTTCTCGGCCGCTTCGCGCAGCCGCTGCATGGCCATCTTGTCCTTGGTCAGGTCGATCCCCGCACTGCCCTTGAACTTGTCGACCAGCCAGCTGACGATGCGGTCGTCCCAATCGTCACCGCCGAGGTGGTTGTCACCGGAGGTCGCGCGGACCTCAACGACACCGTCACCGATCTCGAGCAGCGACACGTCGAAGGTGCCACCACCGAGGTCGAACACCAGGATCCGCTGCTCCTTCTCGCCCTTGTCCAGCCCGTAGGCCAACGCGGCCGCGGTCGGCTCGTTGACGATCCGCAGCACGTTGAGGCCCGCGATCTGGCCGGCCTCCTTGATGGCCTGACGCTGGGCGTCGTTGAAGTAGGCGGGTGTGGTGATCACCGCGTCGGTGATGTCCTCACCGAGGTAGGCCTCGGCGTCGCGCTTCAGCTTCATCAGAATGCGAGCGCTGATCTCCTGCGCGGTGTATTTCTTGCCGTCGATCTCTACGGACCAGTCGGTGCCCATGTGCCGTTTGACCGACCGGATGGTGCGGTCGACGTTGGTCACTGCCTGGTTCTTGGCGGGCTGGCCGACCAGCACCTCACCGTTACGCGCGAACGCGACGACGGACGGCGTGGTCCGCGAGCCCTCCGAGTTGGCGACGACGACCGGGTCGCCACCTTCGAGAACTGCAACGACAGAGTTTGTGGTCCCGAGGTCGATACCGACCGCACGAGCCATAGTGGATCCTCCCTGATAATCGAGCTTCGTATGCACTACGCTGCTGAGTGAACCGCGCTCAAGACTGCCCTCGACGGCGTGCCGTTGTCAAGCCAATGTTGAGTCTGATGCACTCAAGGTTGTCGACGTGCTCAACGAACCGATCCGGGGTTTTGTTCCCGTCGCCCGGCGATAGGCGTCCACGCGGTCGGCGTGGGTGGGATGCATTAGGCCGGCGGCGTCGCACGCCGTGGCCTGCGGGAGTAAGCGGGGTCTACCGCCGAGACCGGGTTCGAGGGAGGCCGAACCCGGATGACAAATGCGCTACGACCGGCTCAGGTAAGACGAGACGATTAGCTCTTCCAGACGACCTTGTCGGTTCCGGCGGCATCCCGATAGACAACGCTGTCGGGCGCGGTGCCGCCTTTGACGTCGAAGTAAACCCGCCCGGTTGCTTGGTTGTTCAGCGCAATCGGCTGGTTAGGAAGGCCGTCCGTCTCGTTCCCCTTCAAAACCGCGTAGGTCGAGCTGTTAACGGCCCGCGCGTTGAAGTCGGCAATGTTGGGGGTCGGGGAGCCGCTGACAGCTCTGGCCGTCACATCCGAATACCACACGCCGTCGTTGTGACCGCTGGGTTGCAAGTCGCTTACGGTGTAGTCGATGGCGCCGCCGGGACTGGGAATCTCTGCCGATTGGCCAAACGACAGCACTTCCGGGTCGGCGTACGCCGGTATCGCCGCTAGGATTCCTGCCATCGCGATGCCGGCGGCAGCTGCCGTCGTCTTTAATGCGATCTGTGGGAACATCACGTCGAGCTCCTTCTGCTGTGTTCCTTCTGATCTAGAAGTGCTGATCTAGAAGTAGTAGCCGCTCATCCGACTACCCGAAGGAAATATCCAAGCTCGCGGATTTCAAACCTGTGAATCGCCCTGGAAATTTTGGAGGCTGACTTAGCATTCTTCTTCGGGCCGCGATTAACGTAGAAATTCCAACAGTGCCGAACTGAACGCGACTGGTGACTCCAGATGCGGTACGTGGCCGGTGTCGGGTACACCCACAAAACGCGCATCGGCCATCTTGGCCGCGAACTGCTTGGCCATCTCCGCGATATTTCCCTTGGACCCTTGATCTTTGGGCGCAGTGTATTTCGCGCCCACATAGGTGCGGTCGGACAGGCCACAGACAAATAACGTCGGGGTCGGCAAAGAAGCGACGAAATCCACGGCAGGCTCATTGAGAAGCATGTCGTAGGCGGCCGCGGCGCTTTGCACCCAGCGCTCGAACTCGGGTCCTCGACCGACGGCCATGCGTACCGCAACGAAGGGCTCGATGAACCGAGGCTCTTTGTTCACGAAATAGTGCGCCATGTATTGGCGGATCTGATCGTCAGTCATGGAGCGCTCGTCCTGCGCCCAGTCCTGATGCCGGACCTGCCGCATCAGCCCGACTCGGTAGTCTTCCAGTCCCATCGGATTCTCCAGGACCAGCGTGTGCACACGGTCAGGTAGCGCCCGCGCCATGTGCATCCCAACCAGTCCCCCGGTCGAATGTCCCACGAAAACAAAAGAATCCACCTTTAGCTGATCTACCAGCGACCGCAGATGCGTCACTAGCGAGGCCGCGGTCAACGTCGAGGGTTTAGTGGACTTGCCCCAGCCGATTAGATCCGGAACGATCACCCGGAAACCTTTGTGGCGCAACGCCTCGATAACTCCGGACCAGTACGCGCCGAAAAAGTTTTTGCCGTGAACCAGCAGGACGGTGCCCTTTGACTGGGCGCTGTCGGCCGCAATGTCCATGTACGCCAGACGCGCACGCCGCTCCCAGTCGGGGGCCTGGGTCGATCCAATCCGCCTGGGCCACGTGTGTGACATCCAGGTAGCGCACCGGGTGCGGATAGGGATAGCTCTCCAAGCCGATACCAAGTGTGTCGGCATCAGGCCAAGGGACCGCTGGTTCATCATCGCCCGGCACTGTGGGCACGGTATGACAGCCGGAAGCAAGCAGCCCGCCCGCCGCCAGCACTCCACCCAGGACACCCCGCCGATTAACCGCCGTCGATTCCGCCATCAGAACAATTCGAACACCCCGCTACTGGCATAGCCAGCCCGCCTGGTCGAGTCTTGTTCTCGCCACACGACACGAGCGACGCCGGGCGATGTCGACAGCACCGAAAGGTTCATCCAGTTCCCTGTCGCAAACATCGCGCCGTGATACGTCGTGGGATAGCCTCCCAACCAGTCACCTCAGCGGACGTGCCCGGCGCCGCAGCGTTGTTCCAAGACGATAGGACCTCGATGCCACCGCTGCCCAGCACGCCCGGCCCGGCTGATGAGGCCGCCGTCGATCGATTCGCCCGTGAAGACGCGGGCTATCACCACGACCTGAAACCTCGCCAGATGCAGATGATCGCGATCGGCGGCGCCATCGGGACCGGATTGTTCATGGGCGCGGGCGGACGACTCGCGTCGGCAGGGCCCGGGTTGTTCGTGATCTACGGGATCTGCGGCGGCTTCGTGTTCCTGATCCTGCGCGCGCTCGGCGAACTAGTGCTGCACCGCCCGTCTTCCGGCTCGTTCGTCTCCTATGCCCGAGAGTTCTTCGGTGAGAAAGCGGCTTTCATTGCGGGCTGGATGTACTTCCTGAACTGGGCGATGGCGGCCATCGTCGACAGCACCGCGATCGCGAGCTATTTCCACTATTGGACAGCGTTCGAGGCGATCCCGCAGTGGGCGCTCGCGCTGATCGCCCTAGTGGCGGTGGTCTCGGTGAACCTGATCTCGGTGAAGGCCTTCGGCGAGTTCGAGTTCTGGGCGGCGCTGATCAAGGTAATAGCGCTAACCACGTTCCTGATCGTCGGAATCGTATT
>DASQRI010000676.1:0-11818 GCA_035642975.1 Mycobacterium sp. | reverse complement strand
GTCATAGGATAGCCATCTGCGAACGCTAGGCCGTCACGCTTGAAAACCCTTAGGAAGCAACTCAAATGGACCTTGACCGCATCACCCATCCGCTGCGCTTGGCCAGGGGATCCCATCAGCCGGGATCGGGCAAAGGGTGCGCGATGAACGTCATCTCCTACGTCAACGGCGACGAGCAGATCACCGATTTCCCGGCGACGTCGGCTCGCCCGTTGGCATCGTTCGTTCAGTTGTGCAACGACCTGCTGGCCGGACCCGACGGCTACTTGTCGCCGGACGACAGCCTGCTGGTGCTCGATCTCGGTTGGCTGACAGTGGGAACGGCAGATGTTGCCGACGCCGTCATGCACATCTGGGTGACCAAACTGCTGATCAGCCCACCTTGGGGCGTGGTTCGATACGCCAATGCCGCAGCGGCCAATGCGATCACCGACGTCGCCGAGCTGCATCGCAAGTTCGTGCCGGGCGACACGCCCCGGATCGCGGACTGGGACGGTGCCGCGCGCGCCGCCCGCGCGGCAAGTGAGACATCGGAAGGCGCCGAGCTGTATGCGGTGCGGGCCGCCTGCCGATCCACCGCGCTCATCGAGACGGATGACTGGGACACCCTCGACGCCGTTACCGGGAACGCCCTGCGCGCGCACCGACTGGCGAACGGAGACGCCGGAGCGGCGCGGATCTTGGAAGTGACCCGCAATGCCATCCGCTCATGGCGACGCCTGGCAGGGCTGAGCGTAGTAGGCAACGACCCGATACCGGTTGTCGGTGTCCGGCAGCGCAAAGTGATAGCGGCCTGATAGCTATCTGGGGCTGAATCAGCTCTGCCGGTGCGTATCTCGCCGCAGCCGTACCACTCGGTTGATCGCTACCGTCAATGCAAGCATCGCCATGACGGCGAGGATTAACTGCGAGCTGGCAGACCCGAGGGTGGTCAGCAGCAGCGGCAGGCCAAAGCCGATGTAGGTCAACGCATAGAACGCTCCGGTGAGCGTGCCGCGTACATGTTGTGGCGCCGCGGCTTCCAGGTCAATTAGGCCCTCTCGCAGCGAAAGACCCGACGCGCACCCCAGAACCAGCAACAGCGGCAGGCTCAGCGCGACCGTCAGGGTCGGTGGTGCCAACGCAGTTGCCGCGTAGCCGAGCGCAGCCAACCCGGCACCGACAGTGCCGACCCGCGGGCCCCAGCTGCCCGCGCGGGCAAGGATCTGCACAAGCCCACTCGATCCGTTGACGATCAGCGCGGCTATTCCTGCGGCCATGGGAGCAGCGAGTCCGGTGTGGATCCGGGTGGGAATGGTGATGAATCCCAGTGTCGCCGAGGCGAACGCCCACGGCGCCAGCGGCATCGCCCAACTCAGTGCTCGCGCGCTGCTGCCGGTCCGCGGCGCAGAGCCTTCCGAGTCACGTGCTGCCCCGGGCGCGGCAACATCTGTCTGCCGCACGGCCAAGATCGTGGCGATCATCGCGGCCACCACGATTGCTGCGGCTACCGCGAACGACAACCGGATGCCGGACTCTCCAGCTCCGGCGATCAGTCCTGCGGCGAATGGCCCGATGGCGAAACCGGCGATCAACACCGCGCCGGCGGTCGCCGCGCCGGCGGGACCCTTCAGATCGGAGGCCCACGCGGTGCCGGAGGTCATGGCAAGACCGACACCAACTCCCACGATCAAGCGTCCCACCAGCAACACGTCGGCCTGTTGCGAAATCAGCATAGCGACGGTCCCGACCACCGCGGTCGCCGATCCCGCCATCGCCACCGCCTGGCGCCCCACCGCATCCGAGACACGGCCGCCGATCAGCAGCCCCGGCAGCAAACCCAGCGCATAGATTCCGAAGATCACGTCGATGGTGGCCGTGCTGAGGTGTTGGTGCTGGCTGATCAGCGGCATCAACGCGACGAAGTGGTTGGCGACCCATCCGGTCGTCAGCAGGACAGCCAAAACGGCGCCGAATCGGGCGTTGGCACCGGATCCACTGCGAGTGTCCACTGTGACTCTTGTGGACGGCAGCCGGCTCGCGAGGCTCGCTGACTGATTCGACCCGGCCACTGATCCCTCCCAATTCTGTGCGCGCGATCTAACACGACGACGACGCACGAAAAGTTATTCCCTCGGTGGGCTGGTCGGCCACTCGTTTTTCGAGGCGACTACAGCAACAAATCGGCGGGCAGCTCGTCGGCCAGTGCGGCTTGAGCGAGTAGTTCGCCCAGTAGCGGCCCGAATTTCATCAGGTTGCTGCCGACGAACGCGACAACGCGGCCTCGGCGTGCGGCCGTCCAGCCGTCGCCACCGGCATCGAGCCACGGGGCACGCGCAGTGACGCAATCCACTCGGGCCACCGGCCGAAGCGACGGGAACAGCGTGCGGACGCTCGCCGGATCGGGCACCTGTTGGCCGAAAGCCCAATACCCAGTGCTACCGAGCGGCAACCCGTAGCCCTCGGGCGCGGAAAGGCACGCGGCACCAACCGCGTCGGCGCCGCGGTACGTGAAGCGAGTATGCGGCGCGAAATCGATGTCGAGCGGACCGAACAGCTCAGGCGTCTGGACGCCCGCGCAGATTAGCACCCGATCGCCACGTACGACGCTGCCGTCGGCCAGCGTCGTCGCGCCGTCGTCGTCGACGGACACGACCTCGCCGTGTCGGATCGTGACACGCTCTGCCAGGGCGGTCAGTGCGCGGCGGATACGCAGGCATCCCCCGAGGGGATCGAACACCCCGCACTCCCAGGGCCCGGCTGCGAAGGGGATTCGCGACGCGATCTCGGACTGGTCGAGCCAGGAGTACCTGGCACCGGCCGTCGTCATCGCCGCCGCGACGTCCTCGCCGGGGCTTGCGGTGATGAAGCCTTCCGGGCCGAGCAGCCGGCCGGCGCCGAGTTCGGTTTCCCAACGCTGCCAGCCGAGGCGGGCCCGCATCGCGAGCTCGCACAACTGCGGACGCCGGTGAGCGATACGAAAGATTCGCGCCAGCCCGGTGGACTGCTCGGCGAACGGCTCACCACGCTCGACGACGACCGCCTGCGCACCGCGCCGCGACAGCTCGTAGGCCGCGGCGAGCCCGCAGATTCCAGCGCCGACGATGACAATCATTTCCCGGTAGTAACTGTGTCACACCACCCGAAGGGCCCGGCCCGGTCTTGTTATGATGCGCCGCGTGCCGACCAGCGGAGTTCCGGCGACGGCCACGCCGACGCCCGGGAAACCCGCACTCCTGTTGGGCGCCTTCGACATAGCCAGTGTGGGTTATGTCGCCGAGGAATTCTTCATCTCCGGAACGGCGTCGTCTTACAGTTCGGCCGCCGAGCTCAGCGCGGATGGCCGTTGGACCGTGGCGGCGTCACGAGCCGCCGACTTCACCACCCGGATGGTGGTGCTGACGCCAGCGGATCAAACCCGGTTCAACGGGACGGTGCTCGTCGAGTGGCTCAACGTCAGCGGTGGCATCGATGCGCCGGCGGTATGGATGATGGGGCACCGGGAAATGCTTCGCGCCGGGTACGGCTACGTCGCGGTGTCGGCTCAGCGCGTCGGCGTCGAGGGCGGCGTGAATCTGATGGGCATCGACATGTCGCTGAAAAGCCAGGACCCGCAGCGATATGCATCGTTGAGCCATCCTGGCGACAGCTACTCCTACGACATCTTCTCCCAGACCGGGCGACTCGTCAGGGGCGGCAATTTGGCTGGGCTGCGCGCCGAACGCATCATCGCGCTGGGCGAGTCGCAGTCGGCGCTGTTTCTGACGACCTACATCAACGCCGTCGATCCGCTCGCTCAGGTCTACGACGGTTTCTTGGTGCATTCGCGGTTCGGGCCAGCCGCTCCACTGGACGGCGCCTCGATATTCGATGCGCTGCAGAGCAACACAGCGCAGGCCGTCGCATTTCGGCCCGACCTGCGCGTTCCACTCCTCACCATCATCACCGAAACTGACTTGTTCGGTGGCCCGCGACAGGGCTACCACAGCGCGAGACAGCCTGACAATCAACGGCTTCGGGTTTGGGAGATCGCCGGAACGGCTCATGCCGACAACTACACGATCCAAGTGGCGCCGATCGACACCGGGTCCGCGGCGCTGAGCGACATCGTGGCGGCCTACGCGCCGACGAACATGCTGATGGGCCAGCAATTGCAGCACTGCATCAACTTCGCCCCGCAGCACCACTACGTTCTGCAGGCCGCGCTGTCACAGCTTTGCGACTGGGTGCGCACGGGCCGGCCGGCGTCCAGCGCCCTGCCTATCGAATTGCGGGACGCTCAGCCCATTCTCGATGCCAACGGGCTGGCGCAGGGCGGCGTGCGGACGCCGTGGGTGGACGTGCCGATTGCCCGGACATCCGGCGCCGGTAGCGACGAGAGCACGATGGCGTCGATCTTTGGCTCCGGCGAGTTGTTCGATGCCGCGACCATGCAGCGCCTCTACCCGGGCGGGGTCGCGGACTATCTGGAGCGCTTTACCGCGTCGCTCGACGCGGCGATCCAATCGGGGTTCATTTTGGCCGCGGATCGCGAGGAGATCCTCGCGCTCGCCGCCGCTACGTTCCCCGATACCCGCAGCTAGAGCGGCGAGGCCTCGAGGGTCAGACTGAACACGGCGTAGGCCATGCAGAAAAGGAAGTTCAGCGTGACCAGGACCAAGCCCACGAAGATCAGCGATCGGGCGCCGCGGCGTTTGATCCGCCGGATCTTCGCGACGAGCTGTTCACGTTTCAGCTGAGTCGCGATCAGCGCGAAGTTGAAATCCGTCACTTCGGCGCAAGCGGCGGGCGCGCCGGCCAGCATCTGCCTGAGCCGGTCCGGCGGGGTCGTGACGCCGACACGCGCGAAGCGCCGACTGAGGCGTCGCGCCTGCCGGCGGCCAAGAATCTGGTTTCGTACCCGCAACCGCTGCGGAAGTTGCCCACGTTCGTGTCCCCACGGGGTGGACGGGGTCATCACACGCCGCATTGTAGTTCGGTTCTGTCTGATATCGGAAGCTTCACACACATTGTTTGCACAGAAATATGAATCGCCACCGCCGCGATGACCTCCTTGGCGCGCGTGAGCGGCAAGTGTCAACCCTGGTTCGCCGACGCCCACAGGTCGACGGGAACGACGTCGTGTGCGCGGCCATCGAGTCCCAGTAGCCGTCCCCAGGATTTGACGCAGCGCAGCACTACCCGGCTGTCGAGCACCGTCACGCCGGGGTGTTCGGCCGACAGTCGAAGAATCACCGGGCCGAGGTCGGATACGTGGTGCAGTTGCATAGTGACGAAGATGCTGGCCGCTCCGCCGCCCATGATCGCCACGCAGAACCTGCTCTCGGGGTAGCGGACCAGCGTGCGGCCCACTGCGGCGACCTCTGATCCGGCGACGCTGAGCTTCAGTGCCACTGCGGTAAGCCAACCCGCTTCCACCCGGGCGAAATCCGTTCGAAAAGCGAGCATTCCCGCCTGGGTCAATAGACCCAGCCGGCGCCGCACCGTGGGTTCAGGACGCCCCACCGTCGCGGCCAGATCACGGAAGCTGAGGCGGCCGTCATGTTGCAGTGCCAAAAATAACTGGCGATCGAAGTCGTCGAACTCATGTGCAGGAACGGTTTTGGCCGATTCAGGGGTGGCCGCCCGGATCTGGTCAGGACTCAAACCGCCCAAACGCCAACGGGTGCCACTGAACAACTGTGTGATGAGTCCGGAGCGCACCCGGTTGAGTCCCGCGATCGCCGGTAGCGTATCGACGATCAATTCAGCCAGTAATGGCTGATCAGCGGCAACCACCAGAGCGTAGAGATTGTCCTTGCCCGTCGTGATGTTGACGCTGAAAACCTGTGGTATCGAGGCGAACTTGCTGGCCACGGCCGACGCAGCGCCGGGCTGACACTCGGCCTCGAACAGCGCCGCCTGCATCGGCAGTTGTAGGCCGGGTGCCGAGGACACCCAGGCTCGGCCGCTGGACACCAGCCGTCGCCACCGTCGTGCCGCGGTGACCGGCGCAACGTCCAACAACGTGCCGAGTTCTTCAAAGCTCGCCAGCGGATTGAGGTGCAGAGCATCAAGCAAGGCGATGTCCAGCTCGTCGACGCCATCACCCATGACGGCAATTCTCGCTCAAAATCCCACGTTCGAGCCGCTGGGGCTGATCCATTCGGGCTGGCTGGATCCACGTGGGACCAGGACGGGATCGGGCCAGCGTGGTGGCGTGCGGCTGAAGCTGACCGGCGGCGCGAGCATGTGGACGTGACCCATCGGGGTGTCGGCGTCGTACGCGTCGGGGACACCGATGGCGTGTTCGTCGTCGCGGCCGGCGTCGGCCCGGTCGACCAGCCCCAGCGTCTGGTACCACATGGCGTTGCGGGTGAGGTTGACGGTGACGTGCCAGCTGCCGCCTTCGGTCTGTTGTCGGATCAGCCCGGCGGCCGCGCCCAGGGCGCCCATGTAGCCGGTGATGAAGTCGTTGATCAGCCCGGTGGGCGGAAGCGCAGGCTGCTCGACGCCGCCCTCGATGACCATCAAGCCGGAGGCCGCCGACCCGTTCATGTCGAAGCCGCCGCGGTTGGCCCACGGCCCAACCGATCCGTAACAGGTGACCGACACGTGCACCAGACCGGGATGCGTCCGGGCAAGTTCGCGGGGATCGATGCCCAGCTTCTCGAGTTTGCGGTCGCGGTGGTTGTTGACCACGATGTGGGCGTCGCCCAACAGCCGGTCGACGTTGGCCTTGCCGGCCTCCTTCGTCAAATCCAGCCACGCGCTGCGTGATCCGATGTTGGCTTCGAAGTACACCCAGTCGTGTTCGAAGTCGTTCGGACGGGTCGCCCCCAACACGTCGGCGCCCTGCTCGGCCAGGACACGCCCCACGGTGGGCCCGGCCACGGCGTGGGTGAACGACAGCACCCGCACACCGCCGAGCGGTCGATCGGACGGACCCAGTTCGCGCGGCGGAGCGTCACCGATGCGGGTCATGCCGATGACAGGCTGACTGGCCAGCAATGCGCCGTGCGGGTGGGCCAGCCACTCTTCGGGGCTTCGGGCCACGCACGCCGGCAGGCCCGCCGCATTGGCGGCTTCTTCAAGTTCGAAAGCGTCCCAATTGCTAAACACTGCAGCGACTTTGGCGAAGTCCGGCGGCACGTCCAGAAATCGACACCAGTTGGCCGCCTGATGCGGATAAACCGCCGAAGCCATCACCGTGCGCCCGTCACGGGTGCGGTAGGGAATCAGCGCGAAGGGATTGTCCAGCACCAGCGCAATCGACGGGAATTCCCCGGCCAGGGTTGGCTTCCAGGCGAAGCTGGGGTTGATGTGATGTATGGCCTGGCGCAGATCGAGGTGCAGGTCCTGGCCGGGGCCCCCGCGGAGGCGGTGCATCGCCGCTGCGGCAATCGCGTTGCCCATCATCGGGATACCGATCGCGGCGCCGAGTCGGTGACGGGCCGCGATCATCGGGTCCTGCCCGGCGAACGTCACCTGGCCGCCTGCATCGGCAACCGATAACCCGACATCGGTGAGCAAGCCGCCAAGGGCAACGGTGGGGTCGAACGTCGTGGCACTCGCGGCTTCGGCCGTATTAGTCATGACACTCAGGATGAAGCCGACGCTCGGTGAGCCTCGAAATTGACGGAAATCGCTCGCAATCCGCGCTCGAATGACAGAAAACGTCAAGGATCCGAGCGCCGTCGGGACGCAACTAGAACGTGTTACAGTTTCTCGATCGTGGCCGAAGTACTAGGTAGTCGCCAATGATCCGCAAACGCGTCGTCGTCGCCGGGCTGGGCGACGTGGGCATCCTCACCGCCATCCGGCTGTCCAAGCACTTCGACGTCGTGGGTATCTCGGTCAAACCGGGGCTGGTGAGCGGCCAAGAGCTCGGCGTTCGGCTGTCCCGCCCCCGCGATTGGGCCCGCGACTATTGGATCCCCTTCGACAGGTTCCGCCGTTTGGATCGGGTACGGATCATTCATGGCACGCTGACCGGGCTGGACCTGACCGCACGAACCGTCTCCGGCCGCAGTGACGACGGCGCGACATTCGTCGAGGGATACGACGCGCTGGTCATCTCCACCGGGGTCAGCAACGGCTTCTGGCGTCGACCGACCATGCAGTCAGCCGCTGAGATCGGCGCCGATCTCAGCGCTGCACACGATCGCGTGGCCGCCGCGGACTCGGTGATCGTCGTGGGTGGCGGTGCGGCAGCGGTCAGCAGCGCCGCCAACATGGCAACCACCTGGCCGGACAAGCGCATCGACTTGTACTTTCCCGGAGATCGGGCATTGGGCGCCTACCATCCGCGGATCTGGCAACGCATCCACGGCAGGCTGACCGACCTCGGCGTGGGTCTGCACCCGGGACATCGCGCCGCGGTGACCAACGGCTTTGGGTACGACGAGATCACCCGCGACCCGGTCGAATGGAGCACTGGTCAACCACCGGCGTCCGCCGAGGCGGTGCTGTGGGCGATAGGGCGGGTGCAGCCCAACACCGACTGGCTGCCTCCCGAGCTGCTGGATGAGCACGGCTTCGTCCGCGTGACGCCTGAGCTTCAGGTGCCCGGCCATCGAGATGTGTTCGCGGTCGGCGATGCCGCTGCCACCGACCCGCTACGAACCTCCGCGCGCAACCGTGGGGATGCGCTGGCGGCAGGCAACGTTCGCGCCGAGCTTGCCGGTCGACGCTTGCGCCGCTTCCGGACTCCGGGCCGACGGTGGGGTTCGTTGCTGGGGATACAGCCCAACGGGTTGGAGGTGTTCTTTCCTACCGGCCACGCGTTGCGCTTCCCGTCCTGGTCGGTCGACCGGGTGGTCATGCCGTTGATCGTCCGGTGGGGCATGTACCACGGCGTGCGCGAAAACCACCCGCCGGCCTGACCCGCGGCGACGTCACCCGCGTTTGGCGCGCACCCACTGAAAAGTGCCGACGCTCTTGGTCCGCACGCTGACGAAGCCGTGGTCCTCCAGGATGTCGCCGACCTCGTCTTCGCCGAACACGTGCGCCCCGCCGTTGGGCAGTATCCGCCAAAGATCAATGGGAGGGCGGAGGGTGGGAACCATCACCGCCAACCGGCCGCCGGGGCGCAGCACCCGCGAGATCTCGGACAGCGTTGCCGCCGGATCGGGGATCAGCTGCAGCACGGCGATCGAGACGGCCGCATCGACGGTCTGGTCACGCAGCGGCAGTCGTTGCGCGTCAGCCCGCAGGAAGCCGACCTGTGGTCCGGCTTGAGCGCGCACCGCGCGCGCCAGCATCGGCTCGGAGATGTCGACACCCAACGCCAGCCCGTCGGGACCGGCGGCCTCGGCCAGCGACGCCGTGACCGAACCGGGCCCGGACCCGACGTCCAATGCGGTACCGCCCGGTGGGATGTTCAGCCATTCGGCGGGGTGCTGCATCGCGGTGAGAAACCGTCGGCTCAGGGCCTGCGCGTTGTCGTAGAGGAACGACCCGATCGGCGAGGCCCATACCGCCTGGATGGCGCCGGTGTTCTTGGCCGGCCCGTCGTCCTGGGGTGAGGTGCCCAGCAGGTCGAGGTAGCCCTTGCTCACATCCGGTTCGGCCGGTGGATCGATGAGCAGGTCCAGCGCCCGCTGCAACGCGGGAGGCAACGTGGTATTCACAGTCGTCATGTTGTTCCTTCGATGAAAGATCAAGTTTCACAAGCGTTTACGAAGCAGACAACGCAGTCCAAAGCGACATCGTGCTTCCGTCCGCAGCCTACGCCGGGCGGTCGGATCATTTCACCCGCCGCAGGTCAGGCCATCGGCGGTTGCAGGATGTGGCGGATCTCGCTGCCGTGTTGGGGCTCAAGCGGCACCCGGTCGGCGGTGTTGGCGCGATGCCGGGTGACCTAGGCGGCGGCAAGGGAGCTCTTTCCGGCCACACGGTGATCGGTAATCTCGCAGGGGTGACTACAGCATGGTCGCCGAGCCGACTCGGCAACCTAGCCGGCAAGCGGATCATCGTGACCGGGGCGACCAATGGGGTGGGCCTGGGCACCACACGCCTACTGGCACGCGCGGGCGCACACGTGATCCTCGCCGTCCGCAACACAGACCTGGGCGCGCAGCGCGCCGCCGAGATCGGCGGCTCCACCTCGATCGCCAAACTTGACCTTGCCGATCTGTCGTCGGTGCGCGCATTCCCCGACCAACTCGACGGTGACGTCGACATTTTGATCAACAACGCCGGGGCAGTCATCCAGCACCGCACCGATACCGTGGACGGCTTTGAGATGACCCTCGGGACAAACTTTTTGGGCCCGTTCGTGTTGACCAACCTGCTGCTGGGCCGGGTGCGCTCGCAGATCATCAACGTCGGATCCGACGCGCACAAATCGGCGACGCTGCGCCTCGACGACATGCACCTGCGTGCGCACCGCTGGACGGCGTATCCGGCCTACGCGCGTTCCAAACTGGCGGTGATGCTCTGGGGCCTGGAACTCGACCGACGGTTACGGGCGGCGCAATCGCCGGTAACTACCCAGCTCACGCACCCAGGTTGGGTGTCGTCCAACCTGTCCAACGTATCCAATTCGCCGGTGATGGCGGGTTTTCATCGCGTGGTCGAGACGTTGGCAAACAGGTTTGGCAACGACATCGAAGAAGGCGCCGCGCCGACGCTGTATTGCATCAGCGAGCCGATCCCGCCCGGCAGCTATGTGGGTGTCGACGGTCGGCTCGGGCTGAAGGGCGGTCCGGTACTGATCGGCCGGTCGCCTCTCGCGTGCGATTACGAAATAGCCGCGAAGGTTGTCGAGTTCGGCGAAAAGGAAACCGGGACAAGCCTTCCGGTATAGCCGTTCGGTTACGCCGGCGTGGCGAGGATCGCCACGGCGTCCCCGCCGACCGACACGCCCGCGGGGCCGATTCGTTCGGCGAGCCGTGCGCGCAGCTCGGTCGCCTTATCGGCGGGCAGTATCAGCTGGTGGGAGAACGTGAACGCGATATCGACCCACTGTTGTGCGGAGTAGTGCAGGTCATGCGGATAGCGCTGTTGGGTCACAGTGAAACCCGCGGCGCTGAGCAGATTGACGATCTCGTGGAGATTGCCATCGCCCCCGTGGGTTTTGACGTCCATGTATTCCTGGTAGATCGACTCGAATTCGGCGCGTGTCGGGTTAGTTGGCCGCAGCCGGTTCCATATCAGCGCCAGCTTCCCGCCGTCACCGAGGATGCCATGTATCTTCGGCAGCGCTACCGCCGGATCAACCCAATGAAACGATGCCGCGAACACCACGCGGTCGAATCGACGCCCAGCGGGCTCCCATTGCTCAAATGTCGCAATCTCAACGGGAATGTCCTTCGATTGGGCGACGGCGGCCATCCGGGTATCGGGCTCAACCGCAAGAAGCTCGGCGCCTCTTTCGATGAACTGCATCGACGCGATACCGGTGCCGGCGCCCGCCTCAAGTACTCGGCGAGCACCGGGCGCCAACACGTCGTCGATCAGCCGGTCGGGGTAGCGCGGCCGGTAAGTGTCGTAGTTGTGTGCCGCGCCACCAAATGAGTTGGCGCGCTGACGATTAGTAAACAGATTCAGTCGCGGTGGCATGCCGCCGAGCCTAGCGAGGCAACTTATGACCCCGCTGTGAAGTCGTCACAGGTTGGCTCACTACCGCTTGACGGTCGTGAGCGTCCGCTCGAGAGCGCACACGCACCAGTGGCCTGGCACGCCTTTCAACGCGTGCTCGCCGCGGTCGGCGAACCGGTGCCGCGAACCGGTAACGATGTCGCGCACCGTCGACGACACCAGCACCTCGCTGGGCCCGGCCAGCGCCGCGACGCGTGCACCGATGTGCACAGCCATCCCGGCAACATCGTCACCGCGCACTTCGACCTCGCCGGCG
>DASQRI010000675.1:0-4503 GCA_035642975.1 Mycobacterium sp. | reverse complement strand
TGCGCCGATGGGGTGGCCTGACATACTCGAGTAAGGCCCGGTCGCAACGGGTCTACCAGGCATTTCCAGAAGGGGAACTGGCAGTGATAACCGAACCCGCAAGAAATTTTTCGCGCATGTTCAGGGGCTACCAGCCGGCTGCGGTCGATGCCCACATCGAGATGTTGAATACCAAGCAGCAGTTGCTGCTCGACGACGTTGAGAGCTTACGGGCCAAGCTGAAGGAATCCGGTGATGAAGCGGCAACGCTGCGCAAGGAAGTCGCCCTCCTCACGGAGACCTCACCGTCACCCCACGCGGTGCAACAACGGCTGGCGAAGATGCTGCGGCAGGCGGTCGACGAGGTCTCCGAATTGCGGGCCGAGGCGCAGGCCGAGGCGGCGGCGCTGAGCGCCAAGGCCAAGGCCGAGGCCGAGGCTGAGCAGCAAAAGCACAAAGAACTATTGGCGGACCTGTGTGCACAGCTTAACGCCCGCCAAGCTGAGTATGACGAGGCCAAGGCAACGGTCGAGGCCGAACTGGACAGGATGAGTGCTGAAAATCAATCGGCGATCGATGCCGCTTGGCAGGACGCCCAGCAGGAGCGTGAGCAACTCCTAGCCGACGCCAAACTGGAAGCCGATCACTACCGTGAGCAGGCTCGCCGGGCTGTGGAGGAGGCCAGTCAGCAACGTATCGAGATCCTGGAGCGACTGACGGGTGTATATCGCGACCTGGAAGGCGTTCCGGCCACCCTGGATGCGGCGTATCGGGAATTCAAAAATGCGACGGAGGCGAGCGCCGAGGCGGCGTCGAACCAGAAAATCAGCACCGGCTAGCCCGCGGTAACGTCGGCGCTGTGTCCGTCCGGGCCCCTAGGCTGACCGCCGCGCAAGCTCGGCGGATAGCCGTTGCGGCCCAAGGACTTAGCGAGCCGCGGCCCGGCGGACCGGTCACCCGTGCACACCTGCGGCGGTTGATCTCGCGCATCCAGGTGCTGCAGCTCGATTCGGTCTCGGTCGCGGTGCGGGCCCACTACGCACCGGTTTTCAGCCGGCTCGGGCCCTACGACCGTGATGTCGTGGACCGCGCGGCGTGGGACCATTCGGCTCGCTCGCCTCGGCTGCTGGTGGAGTACTGGGCGCACGAGGCCGCGCTGATGGCGGTCGACGACTGGCCGCTGCTGCGCTGGCGGATGCGTCAATACCGGCACGGCCGGTGGGGCACTCACATCGTGAAGGCCAACCCGCAGCTAGCCGACAAGATCGTCGCCGCCATCACCACGCTCGGTCCGAGTACTGCGGGTCAAATCGAGGAGCATCTGGCCGCGGGGCCGCGCGGTCCGAGGGGAGCTTGGTGGGGGAGCCGCAGCGACACGAAGTGGGTCGCCGAGGCGTTGTTCGCCGCCGGGGTGCTGACCACGGCCACCCGAGTAGGGTTCGCCCGGCATTACGACCTGACGGAGCGGGTGCTGCCACCTGACGTGCTGGCGCGCGAGGTTGATGAGGAAGACGCGGTCCGAGAGCTCACGTTGCGCGCGGCCACCGCGCTGGGCGTGGCCACCGAGGCCGACATCCGCGACTACTTCCGGCTGGCCCCCGGACAGGCCAAACCGGCGATCGCCAAGCTGGTCGCGGACGGCGATCTGGAGCCGGTCGACGTGGAGGGCTGGTCGGCGCCGGCGTATCTGCTTGTGGGGCAGACGATTCCGCGACGCGACCGCGGCACGGCGCTGTTGTGTCCGTTCGACCCGCTGATCTTCTTTCGGCCGCGGGTAGAGCGGCTGTTCGAATTCCATTATCGCATCGAGATTTACACGCCGGCCGCCAAGCGCCAGTACGGCTACTACGTGTGGCCGTTTCTGATGGACGGTGAGTTGGTCGGGCGGGTCGATCTCAAAGCCGATCGTGCCGCGGACGCGTTGCAGGTCGTGGGCGCGTTCGCCGAGCCGGAGCAATCGTCGTCGCGCGTTGTCCAAGCGCTGGCCGGTGAACTGAAAACGGTGGCGTCGTGGCTGGGGTTGGCCGGTGTGACGGTCGGCGAACGCGGCGACCTGGCCGGGCCACTGCGAAAAGCCGTCGCGCGCCGGTGATTTACGCGTTGATGTTGACGTTCAACGCACTTGGGTAGACCAGCCATATCGCGCGCGGTTGGCTGTCCATCTTGGCCTGCAGCGTGGCGAGATCTTTCTGGAACTGGAACACGGCCGCCTTGGCGCGGTGGTCGGGCGTCATGTAACTGAAATCGTGCATCAGCGCGCGCCGGCGCACATTCAGGATGTAGTTGGCGTTGACCAGCCGTTGATACACGTCCAACGGCTCGCGTCGAAAATCCTCATATATTCGCGCCGGCTGACGGTGCGTCCACAGCTGATAGTTCCACATGAAGCTGCCGAGGATCTCGTGCTGCACAGTCACCAAGTACAGCTGATTCGCCAACAGCCGCGCCAACTTGTCCCGATTGACACTTCTAGGAGTCACGCTGACAGCTTTGGGGAGGCGTTTATTGAGTTCCGCGAGCCACGCCATGACTTGTTGGTCGCTGCGCACGCTGTCGGCGCCGGTGGCCTTCGTTGAGTAATAAATCTCAACATAGTTGCGTGTGAAGTCGTGCATGGTTTTGAAGAGCTCTTCCAGGTTGTCCTGCGTCGGTGTATCGAAGCCGGCACCGCACACCCCGCGCGAATTGCCATCCCGTTCGGGATCGTTGACGATGTCGCGATACTGCAGGTAGGTGTCGTCGAACAAATCGCACATACTTGTGAATTTGAGGCTGAAGGTCTTCTCGAAGTCGCCACCGGGGAGCATCTGTGCGCGGGTGACCATGTCGTTGCTCTGTTGGGTTCCGAAGATGAAAGGCCACAGCAGCCTGCACAGCGGGTGATCGGCCGACAGGCAGTTGCGTGTCGCGATGGCCAACTGTGCACCGCCTGCCAAGTGCACCCAGTTGAAGTGGCGTACAAGGGAAAGGTGCGTTGAGGCGGCGCACAAGGCGATCTCGCATGCCCGGTCCCAGTCCGCATCTGCTGGGCGGATCGGTTTCCCGTTCAGGGCAGGGCATTCAATGCTGTACGCCTCCAGTGCACGTCGCCGCTTATCCAGACGGAATAGCACCCGCGAGCCGATCTCCATGAGGCCGTCGTCGTGCTCATATTTGTTGAGCGAGAGCAGGTTCCACTCCCAGTCAGCGCTGTCCTTTACCCACGTTGTGTAACAGGCGAATGGTCCACGCACTGCCAGCGAGCCGAGATCTGGACTATTGCGCGAATACTCGGCCGGCATCGCGGGCGGATCAAAAAGCGTGCGACGTAGCCCGCGGTAAGCCCGCTTCAACGCCACTCGCGGATCTTCGTGAATCGGTGGCAGGCCCTGCTGCATCGGGGACAGCTGGGTGGTGTAGAGCCAGACCTGGAACTTGAAAAATATCGTATTTTTTAAAGACCGTTCTTCCCGGGGGATGTCGGCCCGTGTGCACACCCGCACGTTGTGCAGCGGTATCTGCGGAATTGCCTTGATCATTGGCTTCGGCTCGATGTACCACCGTTCGGTCGAAGGCGTCCCGATGTCGGCCGGCTTAGCGGCCCTGAATTTCACAAAGGCAAGGAAGTTCCAAAACCCGCGTCGCAGAAGCCACTTCAGCAGTCCGGGCTGCCACCACTGCTTACCCACGGCGGTGCGTGCCGCCACGCCAGGGGTCAGGTTGCAATTCGCAGTCCCAGCCGCGCAGCGGATGCTGCTCGGGAATCAGCTCGGGACCTTCGTCCCAAGGCTCGAACGCGTTCTTGATGTTGGCGAGGCCGGTACCAGCGAGCTCAGGATAGTGGCGCAAAATCACCGTCTTGAGGTCGGTTTCGTCGATCCAGCGCAGGCCTTCCGGGGTGTAGACGTCCTCGTTGTAGAGGTCGGTGTAGAAACGATCTGCCTGCAACCGGCGGCTGGCACTCAGGATGAAGATCTGAAATACCGTCTCGCCGAAGCCGAATCCCGTAGGTCGCTGGGCTTCGGCCAACGTGCCGATCAGCAGGTCGAGGTCCTCGACGCCGTTGAGATAGATCGACTTAAGCTTCTTCCTGATGTCCGGGTCGTCGGTGAGGTCATCGAAGCTTCGAATCGGGTTCAGCCCTAGTTGGCGGCGGAACTCGTTGTAGCGCGGTACGCCGCGTTCGCGTGCGCGCATGATGTCAACGGTGCCCATGTCGAGGAACGGATTGCCCGCGACGCTGAGTTCCTGCATGAAGCGCGGAAAGTTGTTGAGCACCAGCGCTCCTGGGTGCTGGTTGCCGAACGAATAGAACAGGTCCGACATCGCGTATTTCTTCGTGCCATCCGTCAACGGGCCCAGGCACGCCTTGTCCGTGCAATCCTGCGTCAGACACGCGGAGCCGTGCTGGCGCGTAGCGGGCAGGGGCTTCGGATCCGGGGGACCCGTTTGGCCGCGGCGTCGCAGCTGCAGTGTTTCGGGTAGCAGCGAGTGCAGTCGGTAGACTTCAACAAATTCCTCAGACAGCCCGAACACGCAGTCGTG
>DASQRI010000674.1:0-3178 GCA_035642975.1 Mycobacterium sp. | reverse complement strand
CGTTGGCCTGGATCGCCGCTTCCGGCGGACGAGTCGCGATTTCCGCCGGCGCGGCTGCATAAAAGTGACAATCCCGTTCGGCACGGAGGACGATCCACGGGTTCCGTCGACGCGGCTCCATAACGAAATAACCCCACTCGGGCGGTGATCGCCGAGTGGGGTTATTCGTCCCCCTGTCTTATGGTTGCCCACCCGGCGATGGGCAACCAAACCGCCTATGGCGAACCCAGGCCGTTAACTGGTGGCGCTGGGTCCTAGCTGGTCAGCTCAGAACATTTGTAAGAAGTCGATGGAGCCGAGTATCGACCCCAAATTGCTAAGCGAATCGTCAATCGAACTCGGGTCGACGGCGGTCAGGAAGTCATCGAAGGGATTCACCGCCGTGGAGAAGCTATCGACCAGCGGGGTTAGGTCAACGTCCCCAAAGGGGGTCACGAACGTGTCCGTGATTGTGCCTGTCGCTGCCGTACCGACTCCCGACAACGCGTCTGTCGTTCCGTCTGCCATCTGAGCGGGTGCTGCGACGACGTCGGAGTAGTCGTTGGAGAAGCCGTCACCGAAGTTGGCGATGTCGTACACCGAGCCGGTTGTCGGAAGGCCGTCTGTCGGAAAGCCAACCGATTCCACGGCTTTAGTGGCATCGGAGGCGTCACCGGTCACGAGGTATTCGGTGTTGTCAAAGCCCCACGGGGTCGTCAAGGTGCTCACGTCAGCGTTGAAGGACCCGACGTCGTCGCCAGTCGGGGTGAAGTACTCGAACGTTTGGTACCCCTCGACTTGCTGGTAAAGCGGCGGAAGTCCGGAAACCGTGAGGACGGTTTCCGGGGAATCGGGCTGGAACCCGAAGACGTCGGGAGCTGGGCCGCGGATGGCGGCGTCGGAGGTGATGTCGACGGCGGCGGCGCCGCTGTCGGCGTTGGCGATGGCCATTGGCAGGTACGCGGCTGCCAGCAACCCCCCGGCTGTGGCACCCAGAGCGAGCGTGATACGGCGGGTGTTCATCTGACTCCATTCTCGAAAGTGACCGGGCTCACGGGATCGCAAGCAACCTGAGCTTAAGCTAAGTAGAAGCAGAAGGTGATAGGAAACTGACAAAAAACTGAGTTTTTTACGTTTCCGCAGATGACATGCTCGCCTGGGCGAGCTCGTGTAAGCGTCCGCTCCCTGAAACAGTGGTCTGACCCGGAGTCTGTGGTCTGGCGGTCGTGCTCCGCCGCCCGGTTCAATGGTCTAGGGCGCTTGATGTCGACCAGGCCGCGGGCGAGGGCGCTCAATCTGGTCCTGAGCGGGTGTTTGGTGCCGTCGATGCGGGGCCACCTTGCCGTATCCGCACTTTAGGCCAGCGCCAGGAGAGGCGCGGCAGTAGCCAAACTCAGGCGAGCGAGCCTGCGCTGAGCGCGCCGAACAGCGCGTTGGCCACGCGCTGGACGCAGGGTGGACGTCAGAATGCAGACTCGGCGCGTCCCGGAAAGCCGCTAGACGCCGAGTATCCGGTCGATATCGCGCGCCATCTCGATGTCGTTTTGCGTGATACCACCCGCAGAATGCGTCACCAGCGCGAAAGTCACCGTCCGCCAACGGATATCGATGTCGGGGTGATGATCTTGGGCTTCGGCGTGCTCAGCCACCCGGCGTACGGCGTCGATACCGGCAAGGAATGCCGGAAACTTGACCGATCGGCGCAGCGCGCCGTCGGCGCGCTTCCAGCCGTTGAGTTGGGGCAGGGCGGCGTCGACTTGCTCATCCGTTAACACAGCCATAGAACCGACGGTATACCGTCACTCGCGATGCCGAACCAGATCGTCGTTGCCGGGGCCGTCATCTCCGGCTCTGCGGTGCTGGTGGCACAACGCCTTCGGCCGCCGGAATTGGCCGGCCGCTGGGAATTGCCGGGCGGGAAAGTTGCCGCAGGTGAGACCGAACGCGCGGCGCTGACCCGCGAACTGGCCGAAGAGTTGGGCATCGAAGTCGCGGTCGGAGAACGTCTGGGCGACGACATTGCGCTCAATGCGACGACGACGCTGCGGGCCTACCAGGTCAGCCTGATCTGCGGCGAACCTCGTCCGCACGACCACGCGGCGTTGCGCTGGGTGACCGCGGCGCAACTGCACGAGATCCAGTGGGTGCCCGCCGACCGCGACTGGCTGCCTGCGCTGACTCGAATCCTCTGAAGCCCCGAATCCTCCGAAGAGAACCGGAGTGGCGAATCGCACGATCGCTCAGTTTCGCGATCAACTACCCCCACTGCGAGAATCACAGGCGTGGATTTTCGCAACGTCGCCATCGTCGCTCACGTCGACCACGGCAAGACCACCCTGGTTGACGCCATGCTGCGGCAGTCGGGCGCACTGACTCACCGCGGCGACGACGCGATCGAGCGGCTGATGGACTCGGGTGACCTCGAAAAGGAAAAGGGCATCACGATCCTGGCCAAGAACACCGCTGTGCACCGCAAGCACGCGGACGGGTCCACCACGGTGATAAACGTCATCGACACACCCGGGCACGCCGATTTCGGCGGCGAAGTCGAGCGCGGGCTGTCCATGGTCGACGGAGTGTTGTTGCTGGTCGACGCCTCCGAAGGCCCGCTGCCGCAGACCCGCTTCGTGCTGCGCAAGGCGCTGGGGGCGCATTTGCCGGTGATCCTGGTCGTCAACAAGACCGACCGGCCCGACGCCCGGATCGCCGAGGTCGTCTCCGAGAGCCATGACCTGCTGCTCGACGTCGCCTCCGACCTCGACGCCGAGGCGCAGAAGGCCGCCGAGAACGCGCTCGGACTGCCGACCCTGTATGCGTCCGGGCGGGCCGGCATCGCCAGCACGGTGGAGCCGGGCAACGGCGAGAACCCCGAAGGCGACAACCTCGACCCGCTGTTCGACGTCCTGCTCGACCACATCCCGCCGCCCAAGGGCGATCCCGATGCGCCGCTGCAGGCCCTGGTGACCAACCTCGATGCGTCGGCGTTTCTGGGCCGGCTCGCGCTTATCCGGATCTACAACGGCGATCTCAAGAAGGGCCAGACCGTCGCCTGGTGCCGGCAGGACGGCAGCGTCGAGCGGGTCCGGCTCACCGAGCTGCTCGGCACCGAGGCGCTCGAGCGAGTGCCGATCGACGAAGCCGGGCCGGGCGACATCGTCGCGATCGCCGGCATCGCCGACATTACGATCGGCGAGACCAT
>DASQRI010000673.1:0-3428 GCA_035642975.1 Mycobacterium sp. | reverse complement strand
CACGGCTGTTCGTCTCACCACGCACCGTGCAGACCCACCTCACCCACGTCTACACCAAACTCGGCCTCACCTCCCGCGTCCAGCTCGCCCAAGAGGCTGCCCGCCACGCCTGACCGACGCCCAGATCAGGGTGTTGGATGGCCGCATGATTGCATAGTTCAGCCCGGCGAAGTCAGGGACGCAGGTTCGGTCCAATCGCCTTCGCCCCGTCTAGCTTTAGGAGTCACCATGGGCGACGCCGACGCCGCAGCGATCCGAGCGGCGCGAAGTGACTGGGTCAGCGAGCACCTCGAGATGTATCTGACCTCCGGTGGCGTGCGGGGCCACATCATGGACGTGAGCGCGGTCGGAGGCCGTGCACTGACTACGCACTGCTTGATCAAGTGTGTCGGCCGCAAGTCGGCGAAGAGCTACGTCAGGCCGTTGATCTACGGCAACATCGGTGGCGAGATCGTGATCGTCGCATCGAAGGGCGGGGCCGACACACATCCGGAGTGGTACTTGAATGTCTTAGCCAGCAACACGATCGGCGTCCAGATCGCAACCCAAGCATTCGAGGCCACGTGGCGGGAACCCGAAGGCGAGGAACGCCATGAGGTGTGGTCCTACATGGCGCACCTGTACCCGCCGTACCTCGCCTATCAGAAGTCGACCAGCCGCCAGATCCCGCTGGTGATGTTGACGGCGGTGCGGTCGATCGACGTATTCTCCACGGACGGTTCGCAATAACTCAGGAGGCCTCGCACGGCGTGAGCGTCGGCGGCGTCCAGCTGCCGTCGAGAATCTCCGGGCGAGGCCGGTAGAAGCGGATGAGGTAGTTCCAGCCCTCCGGAGTGACGATCGCATTCGGGGACAGGTCGCCCGCTGTCGAGGGAACGAAACGCACCGTAATCGAGCCATCGTTATTGCGAACGCCGGTAACACTATTGACCGAGTAGAGGTCCTTCGTGTTCGGCTCGAAGAATCCCTTCGCGTTGTACACCGATACCGACCAGAATGCGTCGACCGGAACATCCTTGAACACCAACTCGTAAGCGCCGACAGGTACTTTCGGGTCGACACCGAGGTATGTTGCCTCGGAGGTGGGCAGCCCACCCCACCCTGCGGCGCATCCGATCAGGTGACGAACCGGGTCGACGTCAGCCCGCGCACCGAACGTGCGGTCAAACGTGTTGAGCCCGCCGGAGAGCGCCAGCAGCGCGTTGCGCGTTGCGTCCATGCTGGCGGCGTCGTAGTCCGGCTTGACGAATGCCTCAGCCGAGCCGACCTCGATCGCGAGGGCGTCTTGAACCGCCGCGACGGCGGCGACATCCGCCGGGTCGGTGGGGTCAACCAGGATTCGAACACCGACCAGGACGTAGCGGGAACCGTATTGATCGCTCGTCAGCGTATGTTCACCGGCGTCATGGAAGACGCTGTTCACGAAGTGGTCTTCATTGACGACCATCGCCGAGAGGTAGCGGCCCTCCGGGTCAGGCAACCTTAGCCGAGCGGGCTGCGCGAGGTCCACGATCGCGAAGCTGTACAGCGTGTCCCGGTTCATTCTGATGACCGTCTGTTCATCGATCCGGGCGGGCGTCCGGTTGTGCCGGAAGTTACCGGTGCCCCCTGCGACGGCCTGAATGTCGGCGAACATCCGGTGGGTCTCCGCCCGGGCGAAGTTGTCAACGTTGACGAGGATGGTCATCAACGACCTCCTCGCGTCTGCAGTTTCAGCGCGATCTCGTCACGCCCAATCATTGTGTGCGCAACCGAAGCGTCGTCGCTGCGGCTTCGTCTCCGACCATGTTTCCGGTCGACCCGCCGCCGTACTTGTCGCGATAGGCATCGTCCACGTCCTCCCTCAGTCCCGACGGGCCGACACCGACGTCCTCAATGCGCACGTCGACTTCTACGCCAGGGACGCGCACACGTGCGCGTCGTGTGCTCAAGGCAAGGCCGAACCACCCGGTATCTCTGCGGTACCACGTGCGGACATATACGTCGCCGGTGACGTGCACCACCCAAATCGGTGTCCACGGACGAAGTGTTCCGTCCACACGGCGCACTGCAATCTCGAGTTCGCGGGCGGCATCGACCCGAGCGAGCTGCTCAGGTGTCCAGCTCATGATTCCGGAGCCTATACATCGCACGTCGTCCGTCGGCTTCCATGCCGATCACCGCGCCGCCAATCCGTCGACGACGAGTTCGGTGATGCGCTCGGCCTGCCGCTTGCCCTGCGGTCCCGCTTCCACACGCCACATGAAACCCATGAGTAGCAACACATCATCGGGCTCCAGACCCGGTCGCATGGCCTCCCCGGCGACGCAGGCATCGATCAACTCGCGGACGGCAGTCACGACCGGCGCGTAGGTGTCGTTGATCGCATCCTTAATCGCCGCGGAGTGAAGCGCTTCGCCCAGGCCATGTTTGACTCGTACGTAATCGGCGAGCGTCCGAAACCAAATGCGAAACGCGTCCAACGGCGGGTGGGCGGCCAACACATGGGGGACGGAGTCCACCAGGCGCTGCACATCGCGTTTGTACACCGCCAATATCAGCGCCTCCCGGGTGGGAAAGTGCCGATACAGCGTGCCGGCTCCAACTCCGGCACGTTTGGCGATCTCATTGAGCGACGTTGTTCCCGATTCGGCGAACGCGTCGTGCGCCACTTGCAGGATGTGGTCGCGGTTTCGCTGCGCATCAGAACGCCGAAGTTGGGCATGCATCGGATCGGCCATGGTCTTCCCGTCTTGCAGAAACGGAGAGTTCTCCGCTACGGTGGAATCCGAATAAGCGGAGAACTCTCCGGTGTCTCCAGATTAGGAGCAGCCATGCAATTCATCAAGCTCGGCACGACCGGTCTGGACGTGTCGCCAGTCGCGATCGGTGCGATGACCTACGGCGATCCCGGCCGCGGCCACCCGGTCTGGTCGCTCGGTGAAGACGAGGCCCGTCCGCTGATCAAGCACGCGATCGACGTCGGCATCAACTTCTTCGATACCGCCAACATGTATTCGCAGGGTTCCAGCGAAGAGATCCTCGGCCGCGCCCTGCGCGACTTCGCCAACCGCGACGACGTCGTCATCGCGACCAAACTGCGTCATCCGATGCGCTCGGGACCCAACGGAAAAGGCCTGAGCCGCAAGGCAATCATGACCGAGATCGATCACTCGTTGCGCCGCCTCGGCACCGACTACGTCGATCTTTATCAGATCCATCGCAACGACCACAGCACCCCGCTCGAAGAAACCTTGGAGGCACTGCACGACCTCGTCAAGGCCGGCAAGGTCCGCTACCTGGGCGCATCGTCTATGCCTGCGTGGGAGTTTGCCAAGGCGCTACACCTGCAACGCACCAAAGGCTGGGCCCGGTTCGTGTCGATGCAGAACCATTACAACCTGCTCGCCCGCGAAGAGGAACGCGAGATGATCCCGCTC
This sequence comes from Mycobacterium sp., assembly GCA_035642975.1. Lineage (GTDB taxonomy): Bacteria > Actinomycetota > Actinomycetes > Mycobacteriales > Mycobacteriaceae > Mycobacterium. The sequence continues at coordinate 9 of DASQRI010000673.1, read as the reverse complement.
TGCCTTGAC
>DASQRI010000672.1:0-4097 GCA_035642975.1 Mycobacterium sp. | reverse complement strand
ACCAGCCACGCCAACGCGGCCGCGGCTTTCTTCGGCTCGGTGATGATCGGGGTGATCAGATGCGGAATGCCCTCGTAGGGAGTGAGTTCCACCATCTTCGGGTCGATCAGGATCATCCTGACCTCTTCCGGGGTAGCCCGGGTCAGCAGTGAGATCAGCATCGAGTTGACGAAGCTGGACTTGCCGGATCCGGTGGAGCCGGCAACCAGCAGGTGCGGCATCTTGGCCAGGTTGGCCGAGATGAAGTCGCCTTCGATGTCCTTGCCCAGCCCGATCACCAACGGGTGATGGTCGCGCCGGGTCGACGGTGCGGTGAGCACGTCGGCCAGCCGCACCATTTCGCGGTCGCTGTTGGGCACCTCGATGCCGACGGCCGACTTGCCCGGGATCGGCGCCAGCATCCGGACGCTCTCGGTGGCCACGGCGTAGGCGATGTTCTTCTGCAGCGCGGTGATCTTCTCCACCTTGACGCCGGGCCCCAGCTCCACCTCGTAGCGCGTGACGGTCGGGCCGCGGGTGCAGCCGGTGACTGCCGCGTCGACTTTGAACTGCTCCAGCACCGACGTGATCGATTCGCCCAGGTGGTCGTTGGCGGCGCTGCGTTTCTTGGGCGGATCGCCGGCCACCAGCAGGCTCAGCGACGGCAACGCGTACGGGCCCTCAACGACCCGGTCGAGCACCAGGGTGTCCCGCTTGGCAGGGGATTTGGCACCGCGACGGCGGCTGCGCACGATGGCCGGCTCCGGCACTGTCGGGCTTTCGTCCACGCCGACGGGCGAGCTGCCCGACGGCCAGGCTCGCGCCTCGTCGTCGCCGTAGGCCGACGCATCGTCGTAGTAGCCGTCGGAGAAGTCCTCGGCACCAGCGCTTTCGGCATCAGGGTCGTCCGCGTAGTAGTCGCCTTCGGGGCCGCCGTTGTCGAACATCCGGGTGCCGAACATGGTCCGCACTGTGTCGGGCACTTCGCGAATTGTGGTGCCGGTCAACAGCAGCAGGCCGAACAGCGCGCCGATGAACAGCAGCGGCGCGCAGATCCACGCGGTCAACCCCTCCGACAGCGGTCCCCCGATGGCGAAGCCGATGAAGCCCGCGGCGTGCGCGCGCCCGACCGGATTGTCCGGCGAACCCGCCCACAGGTGCCACAGGCCGAGCACCGGCAGCGCGACCATCGTTGCGCCGAGAACCAGCCGCGGCCGGGCGTCCGGATTGGGTTCGGTACGCATCAACAGCACCGCCACCGCGGCGGTGACCAGCGGCAGCACCACGACCGCCGAGCCGATGAAGATCCGCAGCACCGAGTCGACCCAGGCGCCGACCGGACGGGCCGCGTCGAACCACGAGCTGGCGGCGGTGACGACGGCGAGTCCCAGCAGGGCCAGGGCAATCCCGTCGCGGCGGTGCCCGGGGTCGATGTCGCGGGCCCGGCCCACCGACCGCGCCGTGCTACCGGTGCCCTTGGCCAGCATCATCCACGTCGCACGTACGGCCCGCCCGCATGTGAGCCCGGCGTTGGTCACCAGTGAGTGATTGCGGCGCCTGGCAGGTCTGCGCGGTGCCTTGCCGGGCCTTCTGGGCGGCTTCGGCCGCGGTTGGGCCGACCGCGCACCGCTCCGCGAAGAAGCCTTTGACCTGCTCGTTCGGCCCCCGTACCGGGCGGCAGTCTTGCTAGCCATGGGGGCAAGCCTAATCGCAAATACACCATCTGCACCATCCGCCACACTGGTTACCTCGACGTGACCATCCGACCGGCGATTCAACCGCCGAAAAGGCTGGGTAGGGTGACAGCCGTCACGTCGCCATCCTCAGGAGGCCCGCATGCCCGTCGTCGTCGTCGCCACCCTCACCGTCAAGCCCGAATCGGTCGACACCGTCCGCGAAATCCTCACCGACACTGTCGAAGAAGTGCACGCCGAGCCCGGCTGCCAGCTGTATTCGCTGCAGCAAAGCGGCGAGACCTTCGTCTTCGTCGAGCAGTGGGCAGACGAAGAGGCGCTGAAGACCCACAGCACCGCGCCCGCGGTCGGCAAGATGTTCACGGCAGTCGGTGAGCATCTGGCCGGTGCGCCCGACATCAAAATGCTGCAGCCGGTACCGGCAGGCGACCCGGACAAAGGGCAGATTCGCCGGTGACCGGCGTTGACCTGGCAGGGCCACTGAAGGGGAAAGTCGCACTGATCACCGGCGCGGCCCGTGGGCAGGGCCGCGCCCACGCAGTGCGACTGGCGTCCGAAGGCGCCGACATCATCGCCGTCGACCTGTGCGATCAGATCGCCAGCGTGCCCTATCCGCTGGCCACTGCCGACGATCTGGCCGCCACCGTCAAGCTCGTCGAGGACACCGGCGCGCGCATCGTGGCCAAGGAGGCCGACGTCCGCGACCGGGCATCGCTGTCGGCCGCAGTGCAGGCGGGCGTTGGCGAACTCGGCCGGCTCGACATCGTCATCGCCAACGCCGGCATCGCCCCCATGCAATCGGGTGACGACGGCTGGCGTGACGTCATCGACGTCAACTTGACCGGCGTCTACAACACCATCAAGGCCGCGATACCGACCATGGTCAAGCAAGGGGCGGGCGGATCGATCGTGCTGATCAGTTCCGCCGCCGGGCTGGCCGGCGTGGGCAGCCCCGATGCGGGCTCCGTGGGCTACGCGGCCGCCAAGCACGGTGTGGTCGGGCTGATGCGCGTGTACGCGAATCTGCTTGCAAAGCAAAGCATTCGGGTCAACTCGATCCACCCGACCGGCGTCGAGACCCCCATGATCGACAACGACTTCACCCGCGGATGGCTGGCCCAGATGGCAGCTGCCTCCGATTCGCCGGGTGCCATGGGCAATGCCCTGCCGGTGGAGGTGCTGCAGCCCGAGGACATCGCCAACGCCGTGGCGTGGCTGGTGTCCGACCAGGCCCGCTACATCACCGGCGTCACGCTGCCAGTCGACGCCGGCTTTCTGAACAAGTAGCTCGTGGCGCGAAACTCTGCGGCGCAGACCGCTTTTGGTCCGATGATCCTGGTCGCCCCGGGCCAGGGCGAACAGGCAGGCCATCGATTGGTGGACGACGACCTGGCGGCGCAGTTTCTGCCGACGCCGACCCGCTGGCTGGTCACCGCGACACCACCGAAGCTGATGCGACGTCTGATGATGGCCGCGATGGAGCGCGACGGTCCCGGGCTGTGGGCCAACATGGTCTGCCGCAAACGCTATGTCGCGGACAAGGTCGTCGAGGCCTTCGACAACATCGACGCGGTGGTCGTGTTGGGCGCCGGGTTGGACACCTTCGCTTACCGGTTGGCGCGAAAAAGCGACATACCGATCTTCGAAGTCGATCAACCCGTCAACATCGAACGCAAGGCAGCAGCTGTCCGGCGGGTACTTGGCGAGCTGCCGAGTTCAGTTCGGTTGGTACCGTTGAACTTCGAGCGTGACGACGTGCTCAAGGTATTGACCGGCCACGGCTACCGCGCCGATTCCCGCACCTTCTTCATCTGGGAAGCCGTCACCCAGTACCTCACCGCCGACGCCGTGCACGCCACACTCGAAAGCCTTCGGCCGGCGGCGTCCGGCAGCCGTCTGGTGTTCACCTATGTCCGGCGCGATTTCATCGAGGGAATCAATTTCTACGGCGCGAAGCAGTTGTATCGGAGGTTCGTGCAACGCCAGCACCTATGGCAGTTCGGGCTACGTCCCGAGGAGGTTGCGGCCTTTCTGGACGGGCACGGCTGGCGGCTGGTGGAGCAACTGGGACCCGAGGAGATCGTGCGCCGGTACATCGAGCCGACCGGTCGTGACCTGACCGCGTCACAGGTCGAGTGGTCGGCGTACGCCGAGAAATCCTAGCTAATTCGGAGCGGGACGGTTTCGACACGGCCGCAATGTGAGCATCCCCAGGTCAGCCCGATAACAGCGTCATACTCAGAACGTGGCCAGCGACGAGGCTGTCCGCCTACCGGACGTACTGCCGGGCGGTTATGCCGAGCCGGCACGGCGATTCTTGTCGCCGCATCAGGCTGCGGTCCTTGACGCCGCCACCCGCCGCTTGACCCCCGGGCCGCAAGTAGACGCAGCCAGCTACGTGGATCACCTGTTGTCGGTGTTCGA
>DASQRI010000671.1:0-4349 GCA_035642975.1 Mycobacterium sp. | reverse complement strand
TCCTGCCCTGAAAACCGCGGGCCGTGGCTCGTGCGCGGTAGCTTAGTACGAGCCAATACGAGCTCGACCGAGCGTTCGTGGTGTTCAGTACCAGTTTGGCGCCCAGTTGTGCAGCCGACGGGCCACCTCCGCCCCGATTCCACGGGGCACCACCCGTGATGAAACGACTTGGGAGTTCACAAATGCCGTGAGCCGAAAGGTAATCCAGTGTCGGCTGGGTTACCCGAACGGAGCCACCGCCTGCATGCCACGATGGTGGCCTACATCGACTGCGGCGTAGCTGGAATCACCCGGCTCGTCCGGACTAGCATCACCTGCCGCGAGGAGTTCCTGGCATTGTTCAATGCGGGCCGGATCAGCAACGGCCAGCGCTGAAGCCGTCGGTCTCATGGCCAATAACCCGCGCGTGGGTCACGGATTCCGAACTTAAAGCAACAATTGGCTGTGCCTACTGCTTTACGTATTTCCGCGTACTACTCCACTTGTGTCAAATTATTACTTCGCCTGTGCCAAATCCGCTGAAACCAGCTCGACAAGTCGTACTTTCACCCGCATGACACCGTAGGTCGCCGCACGACGCCCAGCCGGAGCAGCGTCGGCAGGCCGAGTAGCGCCTGGGCGGAAAACGGGTAGCGCACTACTCGTGCGAACACCCCAGCAAAAGCGGAACCTGAACCAGAGGTTACCGGAAGGTAGTGGATCCATCATGGCACTTGAGGACGTCTCCGCCCACCGTGGCGGCACCGATCCGATCGAGGGGCTGATCCACATCGAGACCTCCCCGCGGGAGCAGGCCGCCCCGATCATCATGGAGATGATTCATCGCGGGAGCGTCGATAGCGGCGTTGCGGCGGCGACATGGACCGGGGCTCTGACGCGGCCGGATGGTGTCGGGGAAGACGCCGAGATTTCCCCGGCACCGGTATTGATCACCGAGCACGAGGTGGTCTTCGGCAGGGCGGCGGGCCTGCCGGTGCAGCGCGCCAACTGCAACGCATACGCAACGGACAGATTATGAGCGCTCTGCTGGACGTCTCTGGAGGCATTTTGCTGGTGCTGATCTCGTTGGGCGTCAGCAACCTGCAGTCGTGGCTCGAGCGGTGGGACCAAGAGCGGCATTTCGAGGACTAGCCGACGGGTATTCCGATACGCGACGGTGATCATCTTGCCGGGCAGCCGCATCCGCGCCGGCGCGCCGTCGGCGGGCTAGGGCCAACGCACCTGCTCACGGTAGGGCTCCACAGAACTGCGAACACCCGGCGGAAGATCTGACCGCGAAGTAACATTGTGCGACACAGCGACACAGGGGAACATCTCCTACCAAAAGCTGGTTCAGGTGGTTCGACGTATGCCAGCGGCGAGCGGCTCGGGATGGCCGTTGGTGGGCCGCGATGACGAGGTCCGCCAGGCGTTGGCGGCCCTCGATGGCGACGCGGAGTTTGGGGGCGTCGCGTTGGTCGGTGATAGCGGGGTCGGCAAATCATCCCTGGCTCGCGCCCTTGCCGATACGGTCAGGTCGCGCGGGCATACGGTGCGGTTTGTGCTGGGCACCGAAACCGGCAGTGCGGTGCCGTTGGGCGCGTTCTACCGGGTGATGAGCCTCCACGCGGCGCATCAACCCTCCGAGATGCTGGCCGTTGCGCACCGAACATTGGAGCAGGAAGAGAACCTGGTTGTCGTCGTCGACGACGCCCAGTTGCTCGATCCGTTGTCGGCGACGTTGGTGTACCAACTTGCGGCCAGTGGCAGTGCACGGCTGATCGTGACGATCCGGTCGCGCAACAATGCGCCCGACGCGGTGACCGCGCTGTGGAAAGAGCGGCTGTTGCTGAGTCTGCGCGTCGAAGCGTTCACCCAGGAGCAGACCGGGGAACTCGCCCGCGCCGTGCTCGGCGACACCGTCGAGACCCGGCTCATCGACGAGCTGTACCGCCGAACTGCGGGCAATCCACTGCTGCTGCGGGGCCTGCTGAGCGCAGGTCGGGAGAGCGGTGTGTTGGTGCGCACGGAGATGGGCTGGCAACTTCATGGTCCGCTGCGTGGAGACGACGAACTGTACGACCTTCTCGAGTTTCGGCTGCAATCGTTGGCGCCCGAGGAATTGGAGGTCGTCGAGGTCGTCGCTACGGCGGAAGTGCTGGACTGGGAGACCCTTCGGATGGTCAGCGACGCCGACGCGGTCGCACGTCTCGAGCACCGTGGGTTGATTCAGCTCGTCGCGGACGGGTCACACCTGCTGGTGCGGCTGAACCACCCCGTCATCGGTGAGGTGGCAATCCAACGCGCTGGGGTGGTGCGTACGCGGCAGCTCAATGGCATGCTGGCACAACATCTTCGGAAGCACCTGCGGGCGGAAGAGCAGCGCTCGAGGTTGCCCGACGTGCGCGCCAAGATCCAGCTGGCCCAGTTCATGATGCGAAGCGACCTCGCCTCGGACCTGGATGTGATCATCGATGCAGCGGCGAGCGCAATGACCATGTCGAACATAGCTCTCGGCGAAGAGCTGGCGCGGTTCGCGTTCGATCGCGGCGGCGGCCTGCCGGCTGCGGTCGTGTTTGCTGACGCGCTGGGTTGGCAGGGACGCGGTGACGAGGTCGAGGCAGTGCTTGGTGCCTTTGACCCCGATGGCGCCGATGAGTTGCTGACCGCGCGATGGGGCTGTGTGCGCGCCATGAATCTGTTCTTCAATTGCGGGCAGGTCGAGCAGGCACGGCAGGTACTCGCCAACGTGATGGATCGCATCAATTCCGAGACGATCCTCAGTTACGTCGTAGCAGTCGAGGTGTTGTTTACATGCTTCTCCGGCGACATACCGACCACGATCGAGACTGGCCTGGCCCTGTGTGCATCGGGTGTGCTGCCGTTGGCGACGGTGTGGGCGGCTGTCCCGACGTGCTGGGCGTTGGCGCTCGCCGGGCGGTTTGGCGACGTTCACCGCATAGCGGAGGTGGGGCTGCGAGCGGCTGCGCTCGCCCAACCGGGAGGGTTACCCAGGATCGGGTTGGCTGAGGTAACGGCGTTGACGGCCGTCGGTGATCATCCGGCTGCCGAGCGGGCCACGGAACGTCATGCCGCAGGTGTGCTTGGAGCAGACGCGACCGTGGACGCGATGCGTGGACTCGTGCACCTTGCTCGCGGTGCGCTGTTGTCCGCCTGCGCTGCATTTCATGACTCCATGTCGGCAATGTCGCGTGGTTTTACGTCGGTCTGGTCGATGCCGGTGGCGGCCTGGTGGGCGCAGGCCGAAGGCGCACGGGGAGACGGTGAGGCGGCCGCTGCCGCGTTGCGCCGTGCGGAGGACGCCTACGGACTACACATAGCCGTGTTCTTGCCGGAACTTGAGCTGGCCCGGGCCTGGGAGCGGGCTGCTGTCGGCCATTCGACGGCCGCCCGGATGCATGCGGTGCGTGCCGCGGGGATCGCGCACCAATCCGGGATGTCGGCCATCGAGATTTCTGCGCTGCACACCGCTGTCCGGTTCGGCGACCGCTCGTGTGCCGCAAGGCTGGGGGAACTCGCCGCAACGCTGAACACTCCGCTGGCGGAGGCGATCGCTGCCCAAGCTCGCGGCCTGGCCGACCACGACGGCGATCTGCTCGACGTCGCGGCCGCTCGGTTCGCCGATCTGGGTGCACTGGCACTTGCCGCCGACGCGGCGGCCCAGGCGGCGGGCGAACACACCCGCACAGGCCATCGCGGCAAGGAAGTCGAGTCATCGACCCGGGCATACCGACTGGCCAGCCAATGCGGCCTACGCACACCGGCGGTTGAGGCCGCGGCGCGCCCGCTGCCGATCAGCGGCCGGGAACGCGAGATCGCGATGCTGGTCGCGGCCGGGTTGTCCAACCGCCAGATCGCCGATCGGTTGTTTGTCTCGGTACGGACCGCGGAGGGACACCTGTACCGCATCTTCACCAAACTCGGCATCAACAGCCGCGACCAGCTCATCCACCTACTAAACCTGGATCGGCCCGAGGCATAAGACGCGCGCCAGCAGGCGTGCTGCGGCCACAGTTACTGGACGGCTGTTTGCTGAACATCGCTCGGGTTCCCTGAGACGAAGGTAAGATTTTGGCAAGCGGTCGCTTAGTAGGTGGGGAGTTCCGGGTGCGCGGGGAGTCGGAATTGGCGTCGGGGTGGCCGATGGTCGCTCGCGATGACGAGCTTCGCCGGGCGATGGCGACGCTCGAGGCCAGCGCGGAGGTTAGTGGTGTCGCGCTGGTGGGCAAGGCCGGGGTTGGCAAGTCGACACTCGCTCGCACGCTTGCCAAGACCTTGGAGTCGAAAAAGCAGCCGACGCGATTCGTGCTGGGTACCGAGACCGGTCGCGACCTCCCGTTGGGAGCGTT
>DASQRI010000670.1:0-9874 GCA_035642975.1 Mycobacterium sp. | reverse complement strand
CCGCCCGCGGCCTTCAGTCCTGCGGCGAATGTCGGGATCTCGATCGGCTGGTAGCGGATCGGAATGCCCAGGGTGTTTTGAACTTTGGCGGCGATGGCGTACCAATCGAGCTCTTCGGCACCGAACAGCGGATAGACCTGACGGTCGTGCGGATCGGGGTTTTGCAGGATCGCCGCGATGACTTTGGCTTGATCCACCGCCGCGATGGGGGCGTGGCGGACATCGGCGAGCGGCAACCGGTAGACACCTTCGCCGCCGTCGCGCACCCAGAACGCGTTCAGCCATTCCATGAAGAAGGTGGGCCGCAGGTGCGTGGTGACCAGTGCGGTGCGATCCAACAGCCGCTCGGCGATCCAATGTTGTCGGGCGGCATTGCTTGCGGCTTCGCGCCGCGCCGAAATCTGCGACATGTTCACGATCGCGTGCACACCTGCCTCGGTGGCGGCCTGGGCGAAGTTCGCCGTGGCCTCAATCAGCCCTGGGTGAATCGGATAGTTGAAGTAGGCGGCCGTCACGCCGGCCGTCGCCGCGCTGACGGCTGGAAAGTCCAACAGATCGCCCTGGACCACTTCGGCGCCCTGTTCAGCCAGCTGGTTCGCACGGTCGTCCAGGCTGTGTACCAGTGCGCGAACGCGTAGGCCCCGCTCACGGAGCAATCGGACGGTATGCGCACCGGTTTTTCCAGTGGCGCCGGTGATCAGAAATAAGTCGCTTTTGGTGGTCATGTTGATTGCCTTCCACTCGCGGGTGCCCGTGCTGACTCCTGGCGCAACCTCGGTAAACCGATCGGTATTCCGGATTTTGGTTCTTGGTAGGCGATTCAGTAGTGAAAAAACTGGTCGGTGTACTATCTGAGCTATGGACGGTCAGAACGTCGGTTTGACCTCGCGCAGCCCTGACGCGCGAGAAAGAATCCTGTCCGCTGCCGGATCGCTGTTCTACAACGACGGCATCCACGCGACGGGGGTGGAACGGATAGCAGCAGAAGCAGGCGTGTCAAAGCGCACGATGTATCAGCACTTTCCGAGCAAGACGCAGCTGGTGGAGGCGTACCTGCGCGGCATCCATGACACCGGGGGAATGCCCAATGAGAAGGCGCTCGACCAGCCCGGCGTGAGCCCGCGGGACCGTATGCTGGCAATCTTCGACGGGCCGCCGACCGACCGTTTCCGTGGCTGTCCATTCCACAACGCGGCCGTCGAGGCGGCGGACCAGATGCCGGGTGTTCACGCCGTGGTCCACGAACACAAGTTGCAATTCATTGCCCGCCTCATCGCTGTCGCCGCCGAAGCCGGCACGGCAGATCCCTACCGGTTGGGCCATCAGCTCGCAGTGCTGTTCGAAGGTGCCGTGTCGCTGGCCACCTCGCTCAACGACACCGCCCCGCTACTTCATGCGCGATCGGCGGCCGAAGTCCTCATCGATTCGGCTCAGTCGGCTAACGCGCGGCCCACGATCAGCGGATCCGGCTCGCCGACAACCTCATCGTCCTTATCGTCATACTCGAAGTTGGCAAGCAGGTAGCGCATGGCGTTGACGCGTGCCCGTTTTTTGTCGTTGCTCTTGACCACGATCCACGGAGCGATGTTGGTATCGGTCGTGTCGAACATCTCCTCCTTCGCCGAGGTGTAGTCGTCCCACTTGTCGACCGACTCCATGTCCATCGGCGACAACTTCCACTGCCGCACCGGGTCAACCAGCCGCACGGCGAACCGGGTGCGTTGCTCGGCGGGTGAGACCGAAAACCAGAACTTGGTCAGGCTGATCCCGTCATTGACCAGCATCTGCTCGAAAAGAGGCGCCTGCTGCAAGAATTCGGCGTGTTGCTTGGGGGTGCAGAACCCCATCACTTTTTCGACGCCCGCGCGGTTGTACCACGACCGGTCGAACAACACCATCTCGCCGGCAGCCGGCAGGTGGGGTATGTAGCGCTGGAAATACCACTGTGTCTGTTCGAGTTCGGTCGGCTTCTCAAGCGCCACGACCCGTGCGCTACGTGGATTGAGGTGTTCCGTGAATCGCTTAATGGTGCCGCCCTTGCCGGCGGCGTCGCGACCCTCGAACACGATCACGTGGCGGGCGCCGATGCGCTTGCCGTGTTTCTGCAGCTTCAGCAGCTCAATCTGCAGCCGGCGTTTCAACCGCTCGTATTCGTCGCGTGGCATCCGATGGTCATATGGGTATCGCTCGCGCCATGTGTCGACGTGCTTGCCGTCCTGGTCGAGCAAGACCGGATCGTCGTCGTCTCGATCGTCGACGGTGTAGCCATGTTCGGGAGTCGAAAGGGCTTCGAGGTCAATCTCTGGCATGACTCGACGCTAGCCCAGACGTAGGCGCTTTCAGGTGTCGAAGTCGGTGCTGGTGGTGAGTTGTTCCCAGTTGGCGATGTCCTTGGCCCGTCCGTCGGCGACGTAACGGTAGGCCGCCAGGGCGTCGGGCCCGAGGAGCAGGAAGGCGGGGGGCTCGGGTGATTCGACGGCGGCGACGATCGCAGCTGCGGCCTTGGCGGGATCGCCGGGCTGGTTGCCGTGCATGGTGTCTCGCTCCTTGCGACGCTGCCCGGCGGTGCCGGCGTAGTCGTCGATCACCGTGCTCGATTGCGCGAGTGAGCGTCCGGCGAAATCGGTGCGAAACGCGCCGGGCTCAACGACGGTGACCGAGATGCCGAGCGGGGCGAGTTCACCGCGCAACGCTCCGCTGATGCCTTCGACGGCGGCTTTGGCGGCGGAGTAGTAGCCGGATCCCACCGCGTTCAGCTGAACACCGATCGAGGAGATGTTGACGATGGCGCCGCGGCGCCGGGCACGCATGCCCGGCAAGACCGCCTTGATCATCGCGACGGCGCCGAAGAAGTGCGTTTCAAACAGAGCGCGAACGTCGGCGTCGTCGCCTTCTTCGATGGCGGCGCGGTAACCGTAGCCGGCGTTGTTGACCAGGACGTCGATACCGCCGAACCGTTCGTCGGCCTGCTGTACGGCCGCGACGACTTGGTCGGGCCTGGTGACGTCAAGCGCGACGGGCAGCACCCGCTCGGGTGTGGCGTCGGCCAGATCGGCGACGCTGCCGACATTGCGTGCGGTGACGACCGCGTTGTGGCCGGCGCCGATGACAGCGTCGGCGAGCGCACGGCCCAGCCCGGTCGAGCAGCCGGTGATAAGCCAAGTGGACACCGGGAATGTCTACTTCCGCGGGGGGCATCACGTCAACTGTTTGGCCAGTTGACCTGAAGTGCCGTTGAGGTCTTACCGTCGAGACCATGACGCAACGAGTTGGCCCGCCGGCCTTGGGCTGGACCGAGCAGCTGGCCTCGATCGGTGCAATCCGATTCGCCCGCCGCTCAGTACATTTCGAGTCAACCGTGCAGTTCTACCGCGACATCGTGGGACTCCCGCTGGTCGCCACGTTCACGGAAAGCTACGGCAGCAACGGGGCGATATTCGGGTTGCCCGGAGCGGCGCTGACCTTCGAGATCGTGGAGGCCGCCGACCCCGTTGCGGTCGACCCTCATGAGCAGCTGTGCCTGTACTTCCCCGACCCGGCCGCGCAGCAGCACGCGACCGCGCGGCTCACGGCGGCGGGTCTAGAACCCGTTGAGTCCCATCCGTATTGGGCGGCGACCGGAGCGGTCACCTATCGCGATCCCGACGGCCGTGAAGTCGTGTTCGCGCCGTTCATCTTCGGTGTCAACGAACCACCCGAAAGTAACGCCTCCGGTGAGCATCGCTGACTAGCGAGTGCTGGTGCGACCGCCTCGGCCGGTCACTCCGACGTAGATCGCGATCAGCACCGTCGCCACGATGATTCCCACCAGAAAGGCCGTGAGCCTGAATCCGCCGTTCTCGGCGGGGTAGGCCAACTTGTAGGTGACCCATGATCCGACGAACGACCCGATCGCGCCCAGCAGGATCGTCATGATGACGCCGATGTTCTGCTTGCCCGGCAGGATCAGCCGCGCGAGCGCGCCGACAATCAAACCGACGAAGATCGCACCGACAACTGTTCCGATCATTGCAGCTCCTTCGCGGCAAACATGCCGAACGGTTACCCATTTGCCGCGATTTCACTCAGAAACAAATCGTGTTGGGTGGCCGTGCCGACCCCCAGAAAGCGGAAGACCACCGGGGTCGGGTCCACCGGTGGCCGTCCTCTGTGCTGGTTCGTTATGGCCTACTTTTTGAAGGCGTCCTTCACCTTCTCGCCCGCATCTTTCAGGCTGGACTTGGCCTGGTCGAGCTTGCCTTCGGTCCTGGTGTGGTCGTCCCCGGTCGCGCTGCCCACGGCCTCTTTGGCCTTGCCGGCGACGTCGTCGATCTTGTTGCTCACTTTGTCGTGGGCTCCCATATGCGTCTTCTCCCTCTTGGTGTGACGGGGGTGAGTACCCGGCCTGCGCGCCGGTTCAAACCAGGTGTGCGACATTGGCACGATGCGGGTCGCGATTCTCGACGACTATCAGAACGTCGCGTTGAGCATGGCCGACTGGTCAGATGTGGCTGCGCGCGCCGAGATCACCGTCTTCACCGATCACCTTGCCGATCCGGGCGCCGTCGTCGAGCGGTTGGCCCCCTTCGACGTGGTGTGCGTGATGCGTGAGCGGACACTGCTGCCGCGTGCCGTCATCGAGCGCCTGCCACGGCTGAAGATGATCGCCTCCACGGGGCCGTTCAACGCCGCCATTGACGTCGACGCCGCGCAGGAACACGGCATCTATGTCAGCACGACCGGCGGTTACGTGGAGTCGACGGTCGAACTGACCTGGGCGCTGATCCTTGCCACCGCGCGCCGGATCGTCGACGAATGTCTTTCGGTGCGCGGCGACGGTTGGCAGACCTCCGTCGGCCTTCAACTCGGCGGAACGGTGCTGGGCGTGCTGGGCCTGGGCCGGATCGGTGCCCGGGTGGCGCGGGTCGGGGCGGCCTTCGGCATGGATGTGATCGCGTGGAGTGCGAATCTGACCCCGGAGGCCGCAGAACAATCCGGGGCGACCTATGTATCCAAAGACGAACTATTCAGCCGCGCAGACGTTTTGAGCATTCACCTGAAGCTGAGCGGGCGCACTCGCGGCTTGGTTGCCGCGCCCGAACTCGGACTGATGAAGCCAACGGCGTTGCTAGTCAACACATCGCGCGGCCCAATCGTCGACGAGTCCGCGCTCATCGACGCTCTGCGGTCGCAGCGACTTGCCGGAGCCGGCCTCGACGTCTTCGACACCGAGCCGCTGCCGGCCGGCCACCCGCTGCGCTCGCTGGACAACGTGGTAGCTACGCCGCACATCGGCTACGTCGCCGAGCGCGTTTACCGCACCTTCTACGGCGAGGCCGCCGGCAAGATCGCCCGCTGGCTCAGCCGAGTCGCGGAGAGCTGACTTCGACGCACGCCGGCGCGACCACCACGAGTCGAGAAGACCCATTGCCAGCGACACCATCGCGGCGAGGGCCCAGCCCAGCAGGATGTCGACCACGAAGTGCTCGGCGGAATACACCAGCACGAAGGCCATCGCCAACGGGTAGGCCACCAGCAGCGGACGCCATCCGCGCCTGACCCGGCGCCACAGGAAGATCGAGATCATCGCCGTCAATGCGGCATGCAGCGAGGGAATTGCGGCCACCAGATTCACACTGGCTTGCCCGGAGTTGACCAGCGCCCCGGCCGACTGCAAATGCAGCGTTCCCCAGCCCCGGGTGGAGATCCGCTCGACGAACTGGTGGGCGCCGGGCTGGCTTCTGTGCATCGCGCCGAGTAGCCCGCCGTCGGGAACACCGGCGGGACTTTTGTACATGCAGCCGGGGTTGGACGGGCCACCGGCGATGTTGGCCGGGGTGCAGCGCGCCGCGGCCCACGGCGGCGCCGCCGGCATGACCACGTAGACGACGAGCGCGGCGAACGACAATGCGACGAAGCGCCGGATGAATGCTGCCCAGTCGCTTCGGTTGTGCAGCCACAGCAGGCCAGCGACGACGTACGGCAGGACGAAAAACGACATGTAGATGCTGCTGATGATCACTTCCCACCACGGCGGTTGCGGCATCTTGATGCGCTCCTGCAACCACACCGTCGGGATGGTGCCGAAGAACAACCACCGGTCCGCGTCGGGTTGGAATCGCCATAGTGTGGGCGCCCCGACCATCACCGCCGCCCCGCGGCTGAGGTCATAAAGCAGCAGTACGAGTGCGAACGGGAGCCAATCGCGCACGACCACGAAAACTTTCTGACCGCGCCCGATGCTCGCCGCGATGAGCCCGGTGGCGATGTAGAGCAGCAGCAGTTCGCGATTGAACGCGAGCCCGTCCGTCAAGGTCCGGTAGGCCACCACCAGCGCCCAGGTGGTGACCGCCATCCGACGTGCAAATATGAGCCAACGCTCCCGGTCGGCCGGGTCAACCTTGCCGGCGGATTGGACTCGTCGCAACGGTGCGGCAGGTGGCCGGTTTACGCGGCGAAGCAGCCGGGTGGCTACCGCCCTCCGGTCGCCGTTGAACAGCCGGATGCTGCGATCGGTCGTTACTGACACCGGTCCGACCTTCGCCGTTGCCGCCTGTTCGCCATCTGTTCATTCTTATAGGTATTTCTCATTTATCCCAACAATCTCCCAAAAACGCCTTAGCTCAGTGGCTTTGGATCGGTGCAGCGGAATATCGGTTCCGAACGGCGATATACGCCGTCGCTGGGTCGTGTGAACGTATGTGGCAGCTGTGAATTCGTCGCTCGGCGGCCCATGTCAGCCATCACGATGCACCATTGCCGGCAGACTCCGCGGCCGACGCGGCGTGATCGGCGTGTCGCAACGGCGCGAGATGCAATGTGTCCCATTGCCGTTGTACCTCTCGTTCTCCCGCGGTAGCGATCATGCCCGAGGGGGCGAACATCTTTGACGGTACCGGCTCGTCTTCGGTCAGCGGGCTGCCGTGGCCGCGAATTACCCTGTACACCACGACGATTGCGGCGAGCAGCACGATCAGCACAACGACGGCGAAGACGATCGATAGTGTGCCCTGGACAAACGTGTTTCTGATGACATCTGCCAACTGGTCAGCGGTCTTGGCCGAACCGAAAGCGGTTTTGCCGGACGCTTTGGCGGCGGCGTATTGGAAATGCTGCGTCCAGTAGCCCACGTTGGGGTCGGACGAGAAGATCTTCTGCCAGGACGCGGTCAGCGTGACCGCCAGATCCCACAACAGCGGGGCGGCGGGTATCCAGGCCCACTTCAGGTAACCCTTCTTGATGACGACGACCGTGACGACGGTCAGCGCGATCGCAGCCAGCAGTTGGTTGGCGATACCGAACAGCGGGAAGAGTGTGTTGATGCCACCCAGTGGATCGGTCACGCCCATCAAAAGGATGCTGCCCCAGGCCGCGGCGACGGCCAGGCTGCATACCCAGACGCCGGGGCGCCAGCTAGGGTTTCGCAGCTTGGCCAGCGGACCGCCCAAGTTGCCCAGCGCGTCGGAAAGCATGAAACGCGCGACCCGGGTGCCGGCGTCGACGGCGGTCAGGATGAACAGCGCCTCGAACATGATCGCGAAGTGGTACCAGAACGCCTTGAGGCCAGCGCCGCCGAACACCCGTTGCAGGACTTCCGACATCCCGACCGCCAGCGTGGGCGCCCCGCCGGTGCGCGACACGATCGACTTCTCGCCCACCGCGGCGGCGGCTTGACTGAGCTGATTGGCGCTCACCGGGGGCCCCGACAAGCCGAGGCGGTTGACGTAATCGGCTGCGGTCGCCGCGGTGCCGCCGGTGCGTGCGACGGGCGCGTTGAGGGTGAAGTACACGTGCTGGTCGAGGATCGCCGCGCTGATGAGCGCCATGATCGCGACGAATGACTCGGTGAGCATGCCGCCGTAGCCGATCAGCCGCATCTGGCTTTCCTTCTCCAGCAGTTTCGGCGTCGTGCCCGACGAGATCAGGGCGTGGAAACCCGACAACGCGCCGCACGCAATCGTGATGAACAGGAACGGAAACAGCGACCCGGGGAACACCGGTCCATCACCACGGGCGGCGAACCGCGATATCGCGGGTGCGTGCATCGCCGGGTGCGCGATGCAGATACCGATCGCCAGCAACGCGATCGCCCCCACTTTCATGAACGTCGAGAGGTAGTCGCGTGGCGCAAGAAGCAACCACACCGGCAGCACCGAAGCGATGAAGCCGTAGGTGACGATCAGCCACGACACCGTCACCGGCGACAGGTTCAACCACGCTGCGCCCCAAGACGTTTCGCCGACAAAATTGCCGGAAGCGACGGCGAGCATCAGCAACGCGAAGCCGAGCACCGATACTTCGGCTACCCGCCCCGGGCGCAGGAACCGCAGATAGCAGCCCATGAACAGGGCGATGGGGATGGTCATGGCGATGGAGAACACGCCCCACGGGCTTTGGGCCAGTGCCCGCACCACCACCAGTGCGAGCACCGCGATGATGATCACCATGATGACGAAGGCCCCGACCAGAGCGGCGGCGGCGCTGGTGGCGCCAAGCTCGTCACGGGCCATCTGACCGAGTGAGCGGCCCCGCCGCCGGGTGGAAATCCACAACACCAAGTAGTCCTGCACGGCGCCGGCGAACACCGCGCCGAAGATGATCCAGATGCTGCAGGGTAAATAGCCCATCTGGGTGGCCAGTACCGGCCCGACGAGTGGTCCGGCTCCGGCGATGGCGGCGAAATGATGTCCGAACACCACGCGCCGGTCGGTCGGCACGTAGTCGGTGCCGTCGTCCAACACCTCGGCCGGAGTGGCGTGATCATCGCGGGGGCGGACGATCTTCGTCTCGATCAGCCGCGCATAGAACCGGTATCCGATGACGTAGGTGCAGATCGCCGCGACGACGAACCACACCGCGTTGACCGTCTCGCCCCGAACGAAAGCGATGACGGCCCAGGCCACCGCGCCGAGCAGGGCGATCGCCCCGAAGACGATCTTGTGCCCGGTGCGGATCGGTGAGCGATCGATGACGGCGACGGGCGGCAGGTCGGCGTCGGTGTGGATGTAGCTCAGGTGCCCGTCGCGTGCGTCGGGCGATGTCGTCCGGTGCGGCGGTGCTGCCATGGCGCCTCCCTCCATGACTCGCTACGTCAGCGGCACCCTACGCGACCAATCATCGAACGAGACCCCTTGCGAATATCTTGTCGACACGCGCAAAACGGCCGCCGCCAGCTTAGCTTCGGTGCAAGGCGCGCACGGTGTCGATGGTGTCGGCTTCGTTAGGCGCCTTGTCGTCGCGGTAGCGCAGTACCCGGGCGAACCGCAGCGCCAAACCGCCGGGGTAACGCGATGACGTCTGAACCCCGTCGAACGCCACCTCGACCACCTGCTCCGGCCGCAATTGCACGACGTAGCCCTCGGTGCTGCCCACTGCTAGCTCCTGAAACCGCTCGGTCTGCCAATCCAGCATCGCGTCGGTCATGCCCTTGAAGGTCTTGCCCAGCATGACGAACCCGCCGGTGGCCGGATCGCGGGCGCCCAGATGAATGTTGGACAACTTGCCTCGGCGCCGCCCCGACCCCCACTCGACGGCCAGCACCACCAAATCGAGGGTGTGCACCGGTTTGACCTTGAGCCAACCGGCCCCGCGGCGACCCGCCTCATAGGGCGCGGTCAGTGATTTGGCCATCACGCCCTCGTGCCCGGCCGCCAGCGTCGCAGCCAGGAAATCGCCGGCGGCGGCCGGATCCGAGGTGACCAGCCGATCGACCCGGTTGCGGGCGGGCACGATGTCGTCGAGCACCGCCGTGCGGTCGCTGTTCGGCTCGTCGAGCAGGTCGACGCCGTCGCGGTGCAGGATGTCGAAGAAGAACACCGAAAGCGGTTGCGCGGCGCGGGCCGCCGCGACGTCGACCGATCGGCCAAAACGCGAGCCGGTGACCTGGAACGGCTGC
>DASQRI010000669.1:0-4182 GCA_035642975.1 Mycobacterium sp. | reverse complement strand
CGCCAGCGAAGAAGAACCAAAGGGCCTCAGCTGATGAGCGCCAGCGAAGAAGGGCCAAAGGGCCTGAGCTGATGACCGCGACTGAACACACGGAGCAGGTTGCGAGCTTTCAGCCTGCCGACGACATCACTCGTCAGCTGCTGCGGATTACGACTGCGGGTTCGGTCGACGACGGCAAGAGCACCCTGATCGGGCGGCTTCTGCATGACACCGACAGCCTGCCGCTGGACCACCTGGAAGCCGTCACCGATGCCGAGGGTGTCGCCGATCTGGCGGCGCTATCGGACGGTCTGCGCGCCGAACGCGAACAGGGCATCACCATCGACGTCGCGTACCGTTTCTTTTCCACCGCCACCCGCAGCTACATCCTGGCCGATACTCCCGGCCATGAGCGCTACACCCGCAATATGTTCACCGGCGCCTCCAACGCCCATGTGGCAATCCTGCTGGTTGACGCGCGGGCCGGGGTGCTGCGTCAGACCCGCAGACACGCCCGGATCGCAAAGCTGTTGGGTATCAATCACTTTGTCGCTACGGTGAACAAGATCGACCTGGTCGATTTCGACCAGGGCCGGTTCACCGAGGTGGAGGATGAGCTAAACCAGTTGGGTCAGCGCCTCGGCGGCCTGCACATCACCGTGATCCCGATCGCAGCCAAGCATGGAGACAACGTCGTGCACCGCTCGGATCGCACCCCGTGGTACAGCGGTCCCACGCTGCTGGACTACCTGGAGTCCGTGGAATTGGGCGCGCCGCAAGCCGAGTCGACCCGGCTGCGTCTGCCCGTGCAATGGGTGTCGCGACCGACCGCCGACGTGCGCCGCCGCTACACCGGGCGGCTTGCGGCCGGAACGCTCAGCGTCGGCGATCCGGTGGTGTCGCTGCCCGCCGGAACCGAGTCGACGGTGACCGCGCTGGACACCCTCGACAGCGGGCGCACGACAGGCGTTGCACCACTGTCGGTTTCGATCGAGCTGGCCGACGACATCGACGTGGGCCGAGGCGACGTACTGGTCAGCGGCGCCGACGACGCCGTTCGGCCGGTGCTGGCCCGCGAGATCGATACGACCGTCTGCTGGTTCGTCGACTCGCCGCTCCGGGCCGGCGACCGGCTGGCCCTCAAACAAACCACCAACACGGTGCGGGCGACCGTGCAGGAGTTGCATTCGCGACTCGACCCAGAGACTCTTGGCGAACTCGATCAGCCGGTTGAACTGTTGCTCAACGACATCGGCACCGTGACCCTGCGAACCAGCTCCATCGTCATAGCCGACAGCTACACCGACAATCGGGACACCGGCGCCTTCATCCTGATCGACGAGAGCACGAACGACACCATCGGCGCCGGAACCATCATCGAGGCGCGAGAGGTCAACCCGGGCTCACATCCGCGCACCGACATCCGCTGGCATCCGTCGGCTTTGGACCGTAGCCATCGCTGGCAGTCCACCGGCCAGGCAGGCGCGACCATCTGGTTCACCGGCCTGCCCGCGTCCGGGAAGTCGACGATCGCCGTCGCCGTGGAGCGCGCGCTCGTCGAATCGGGACGGGCGGCCTACCTGCTCGACGGTGACAACCTGCGGCACGGCTTATCCGACGACCTGGGTTTCTCACCCGGCGACCGCACTGAAAACATCAGGCGGGTAGGTCATTTGACTCGGCTGCTGGCCGATGCGGGCGTGGTGGCGTTGGCTTCGCTGGTGTCGCCGCTGAGGTCGGACCGCGAGACCGCACGCGCCCTCAACGCCGCCGCCCAACTGCCGTTCATCGAGGTGCACGTCGCCACATCGCTGGCCGAATGCGAAAAGCGTGACCCCAAAGGCCTTTACGCGCGTGCGCGCAGCGGAGAGCTCAAAGGGTTGACCGGCGTGGACGCACCCTACGAGCCGCCCGAGGACGCGGACCTGGTCCTGGACACCGTCGGCAGCAGCACCGAGGATCTTGCCGCCCAGGTCATTGCCCTGCTCGCCGCGCGCAGCCCACGCCCGCAGTCAAGCTAGACGAAAACTTGGCGCTTGGCGTAAATCTCGGCGAGGAACTGCTCGACGGCCGCCGCCGCATGGGCGGCCCGCACCGAGCCGAAGATGTCAAATGCGTGCTGCGCGAACGGCAGTTCGGCGTAGGCAACCGGCTGGCGGCTGACTTTGCGGAGCTGTCCGGCGAAGGCACGGGCCTGTTCGACCGGGATCAACGAATCGTTGCGCCCGTGCAGCACGAAAAACGGTGGCGCATCTGCAGACACGTGAGTGATCGGTGAGGCAGTCCGTAACGGCTCGGCGATCCCGCCGCGCTTCAGCTTGAACACGTACTTCGCCAGCGTTGGCACCATCAGCGGGTGGATCGCGTCGGTGCGGGTGAAGTCATAGAGGCCGTAGAACGGGACCGCCGCCCGCACACTGGTGTCGGCGTCTTCGAAGCCCGGCTGAAACTGCGGATCATTCGCGGTGAGCGCGGCCAACGCCGAAAGGTGCCCGCCGGCCGAGCCGCCGGTGATCGCGATCCAGTCGGGGTCGCCGCCATATTCGGCGATGTGCTCCTTGGTCCACGCCAACGCGCGCTTGACGTCGACGATTTGGTCGGGCCAGGTGGAGCGCGGGCTCAGCCGGTAGTTGATCGCCACGCACACCCAGCCCAGCTCGGCCAGATGACTCATCAACGGATACGCCTGTTGGCGTTTGCTTCCCACCATCCAAGCCCCGCCGGGCACCTGCAGCAGCACGGGCGCCCGGCCGCCCCGGTCGAGGTCGGGCCGTCGCCAGATGTCGAGATGGTTGCGGGCGCCATGATCGCCGTAACTGATGTCGGTGTCGTGGGCGTAGTCGCCATAGATCCGCAGCATCCGGACCACACCCGGCGACTTGGCGGTGCCCGCGCCGGCCGGCCGCTTCCACAGGTCGCCCGACTCGGTGCGACGATCGGTGCCCAACCCGGCGTCCAGCGCTGCGGTCAGCGGCTGGTTGGCCTGCGATCCGAGGCGGTGCAGGCCGAGCAGTCCCGACCAGGACAGCGCCGACACCAGCCAACTGAACCAGCGCAACCGCGGCGAGAGCCTGCGGGTCACCGCGGCCAACAGCGCAAACTGCCCGGCAATCAGCTGCAGCGGCAGCTCCGATGCGAACACCCCGAAGCTGAACGCGTAGATCGAGAGATAGCCGCGTTTGCTCAGCGGCTGGTAGCCATTGGCGGTGACCCCGAGTCCGGCCAGCGAAGCCAGCGCGGCTGACAGTTTCTTCACGACTGTCACTTAACCACAGACCGTTTCATCACTAATCACTTGCGTCACTTCGGTTTCACCGAGCGACGAGTTGTCGGACCGCTTCGCTACAATTCGAACATGCGTTCGAGTAGCCGGGAAGAGAGCGTGCACCCGTGGTGAGGCAGCGCGGCGCATCCGCGAGGCCGCTGACCTGGGGCCGCGGCATGCGCTGACCGGCGAACCCCTGGAGCCGGTGTTGCCGGCCACCGCCGAGGCACAGCGAAGCGGTGGCATCGGAGCCGGCCAGGTGGCAGTGGTCCGCAGGACGGCAGTTTCAGCGATGAGGATCGGGCTCGGCGGCGGGGCATCACGATCGGCAAGCAGGGCCTCGACGGGATGTCGCCGATCAGCGGGTATTTGACTCCCGAGGCCCGCGCCGGATGGGATGTGGTGCTGGCCAAATTGGCCGCACCGGGGATGTGCAACCCCGATGACATCACCCCGTGCGTCAGCGGCACGCCGTCGCAGGCGGCTATCGACAACGACGCCCGCAGCGTCGGCCAGCGCAACCACGACGCATTGGCCGCGCTGACCCGCGCCGCGCTGGCGTCCGGTGATTTGGGTCGGCACAACGGGCTGCCCGCGTCCATCATCGTCACCACCACGCTGAAAGAACTCGAGGCGGGTATCGGCACCGGGCTCGCCGGCGGCGGCACGTTGCTGCCCATGTCCGACGTGATCCGGCTGGCCTCGCACGCGCATCACTACCTCGCCATCTTCGACAAAGGCGAGGCGATCGGGCTCTATCACACCAAACAGCTGGCCTTCTGGCTTGATCGCGGCCATGCGCAAGCGCCCTTCGTAGAAAGCCGGTTTTCCGGCGGCTCTGGCACCGATTGTGCGAAGAACGCTTTAAAGGTCGTTCAAGACCTGGCATCTTCCCTCTAGCCGGAGATGCGCCGCCGTAATAGTGATAATCCGGGCCC
>DASQRI010000668.1:0-5727 GCA_035642975.1 Mycobacterium sp. | reverse complement strand
CGCCGGAGTGCCAAAGTGTTTCGCCGGTGATGCGCCAGCCGTAGCCGTACTCGGTCTCGGGATCGTCGGTGTGCGTCGCGGGTGTGAACGCCGCCCGTAATGAGCTCGGCTGCAGCAGGCGCCCGTCGTACAGCGCGGCATCCCATTTCGCGAGATCGTCGATCGACGAATAGATTCCGCCGTCCCCGAGCACCGCACTCGTCTGGTCTTGGTCGGTGCGGTTCCAGCGGCCCGCCTCTTCCGTGTAGCCGAACGCGCGATTGCTCACCGTCGAGATACCTTCCTCGTACGCCACGGTGTTGGTCATGCCGAGCGGTTGGAAGATGCGTTCACGCAGGAACGTCGCCAAGGTCTGGCCCGACGCCCGCTGCACGATCAGTGCCAGCAATGCATAGGCGCTGTTGCTGTACCGATAGCCGGTGCCAGGCCGGAAGTAGGTGCGCTGCTGCGTTTCCAGCAGCCGCAGAACATCCGCGTCGTGCAACTGCGCAGCGAAGATCTCCGGGATCACATCTTCGTAGTCGATGAGCCCCGACGTGTGTGTCAGCAGGTGGCGAATCGTGACTGTCTCGGCGGCTTTCGGCAGCGAGGGCAGCCAGTTGTGGCCGCGGTCATCGAGCTTGAGGCGGCCGTCGTCGGCCAGCAGCAGGATGGCCGCGGCAGTGAACTGCTTCGTGACCGATGCGAGCCGGTAGCTCGTCTCAGGCGTGGCCGGCGTGTGCGATTCCAGGTCCGCGAGGCCGTAGCTGGCGCGCACGACCGGCTGACCGTCGCGCAGCACGAGCACGGCCGCGCCCGGCACCTCGCCTGCGTAGTTGCGCATCAACGCATCGACTAACTGCAAGACGCTAGGCATACATGACCAGGCTCTAATTCAGGCGGGGTGGGCCGCGAAGAACTGCCAGACGATCTGGGTGGCGTTCAGTGCGTATGACGTCGGGTCCCTCTCCTCGAGCAAGGTGGTGCCGCCCGGCCACTGGTGTTCGCCGCCGTCGATGGTGATCAATTCGACGCTGCGCTTGTCGGCGCACGCGGCGATCGATGTGGTGAGCGGGGCGTTGGTGGTGACATCGGGTGGGCCACACTGGTCGACCTTGCGCCAAAACGCGTTGACGTCAGCGACCGATGGCCCGTTGACGGCGCTCGTGCCCTGCCCGCCGTTGTAGGGGACCAGCTTGTCGGCGGTGCCGTGGATGTGGATCACCGATGTCGGGTGTGGCGCGGCGCAGGCGTCGATCATGGTGGCCGAATCCGGGCCGATGGCCGCGAAGATGCCGCTGTTGCAGGCCAGCGCGTAACTCATGATGCCGCCATTGCTGATCCCGGCGGCATAGACCCGTGACTTGTCGATCGGCAGGTCAGCGCCGATCTGCCCGACCATCGCGGTGATGAAGCCGACGTCGTCGATGTTCTCCCGGGCAGCCTTGCCGCAGCAGCCGTGCCCGTTCCAGGACCGCCCGATACCGTCGGGATAGGCGATAACGAACTTCGCCGAATCGGCCAATTGATCCCAGCCATACGACTTTTCAGCTTGCTCCCCGCTGCCGGTCGCCCCGTGCAGCATGACCACCAGCGGTGCCTCTGCCGTCAGCCCGGCCGGCTTGTGGACCCGGTAGGTGCGGTCCAGCCCGGCGAACGCCATGGTGTGCACGCTGGTTCCGTCCGGCAGTCGGGTTTCTCCCCGGTGCGCACCAGAACTCCCCGACAGCGCGAGCAGCACCCCGAGCAGCGCGGTAAGCCGAACGAACATCCATCAAAGGTACTGGTGGAGCGACGGATGCGATACTGATCCGCACCCTCCCATGGTGTGCCCCGGGGGCTGCGACGCTACCCGGCGTTCGATTGCTTTCACCCGCAATGGGATCCGGCACCTTTGGCTGGCGCCGATCACCCAGACGATCAGTCGCTTTGGCCGGTGGCGCGCCCGCCATCGGACGTGAAGGCAGAATCGGTGAAAGTCGCTCAGAGGCGGGCAATTCGCATGGCGGCTTGGGCATCGTGACTGGTGGGATGGACGTGACCAAAGTTATTCCCTCGCCCCATGCATTACGCGGAATCGCCAGGTGCGCGTGAATTCGGGCGTTAGGGTCAGGGCATTGCTGTGACGCCAGGGGAGGGCAAATGACGGCCTATAAGACGGTGGTAGTCGGCACTGACGGCTCGGAATCGTCACTGCGTGCGGTCGACCGTGCCGCCGAGATCGCCGCCGAGTCGGACGCGAAGCTGATCATTGCGTCGGGTTACTTGCCCGACAAGGACGACCTACGCGCGGCCGACCAGCTCGGCGCGGAAGGCTACAAGGTGCGCGGCGCCGCACCGATCTACGCGCGGTTGCACGACGCCCACGACCGAGCCAAGGCGGCCGGGGCGACGAAGATCGAGGATCGGTCGATCAAAGCTGGTCCGGTACAGGCGCTGGTGGACCTTGCCGAGGAGGTGAGGGCCGACCTGCTCGTAGTCGGCAACGTGGGGCTGGACACGCGTTCCGCGATCATTAGCCGGGTGTTCTCGATCCCCGGAGCTGTCGCCAGCAGGGCCAAGATCGACGTATTGATTGTTCACACCACCGGCTGACCCGGAGTGCCGCCGTCTTCGGCGTCAGAATGCCCGCGCCAGTGCCGAAAGCCCCGATGCGCGGCGAACGCGCCGACGACGGCGGTCACGCACCACACCGCAATGGCCGCGTAGGCCAGCACCGGCGACCGGTTCCCGATCGAGGCGCCCAGCGCGGTGTAGACGAAGGCCCGCGGCGCCGAGCCGATAAACGCGCCAACAGCCATCTGCCACAACGGAACTCCGAACGCCCCGAACGCGTACGCGGCCAGCGCATCCGAGATGCCCGGCACGAAGCGCTGACCGACCACCGCCCACAGCCCGCCGCGTTCGATCAGCGCGTCGACCCGCTCGGCGCGTTGCGAACCCAGCAGCGCCCGTGCGCTGTCCCGGCCGGCTCGTCGGCCCAGCAGGCTCGCGACGATCGCGGTCCCGACCGTCGCGCCCAGCGTCACGAACACGCCCAACACCGGGCCGAACAGCACCCCGCTGCTCGCGGCCAGAATCGGGCCCGGCACGAAGATCGCGCCAAGGATCGCCGAGACCACGATGTAGGTCAGCGGCGCCGCCGGCCCGGTCGTGGCGACCGTGCGCCGCACATCCTCGATGTTGACCACATGCCGCACGGCCAGCAGATAGAACAGCGCGACCAGAAACGCGGCGAACACCGCCAGCCGCACGATGTGGCGTCGTCGCGATGTCGGTGCCGGAGCCTCGTTGTCGGACATGGTGACCGTGATTCTTCCGCACACCCGGCTCACGTAGGGTCGGGGAGTGGCGAGAACCGATGACGACAGTTGGGAAATCACCGAGAGCGTCGGCGCGACAGCACTCGGTGTGGCGGCAGCGCGCGCGGCGGACACCGAGAGCGACGATCCACTGATCAACGATCCGTACGCGCGGGTGTTCCTCGACCGCGTGGGCGACGGGGTGTGGAACTGGTACGGCGCTCCCGAGCTGCCCGCCGTGGTGGTCGAGGCCGAACCCGACATGCCGCAGCGGATGCGGGCGCTGGTGAGCTATTTCGCCACGCGCACCAAGTTTTTCGACACGGTCTACCTCGACGCCGCCGACGCGGGCATCCGTCAGGCGGTGATTCTGGCCGCCGGCCTGGACGCGCGCTCGTGGCGGTTGCCGTGGCCCGACGGTATGACGGTCTACGAGCTGGACCAGGACCGGGTGTTGGACTTCAAACTGTCGACGCTGCACGAACACGGCGCCGAACCGGCGTGCAACCGTGTCGCCGTCGCGGTGGATCTGCGACAGGACTGGCCAACGGCGTTGCGGCAAGCCGGTTTTGACCCGTCGGCCCCAAGCGTCTGGTCGATTGAAGGACTGCTGATGTATCTGCCGGCGGAGGCTCAAGAGCTGCTGTTCAATCGCATCCAAGACCTCGCCGCACCCGGCAGCCGGCTAGGCATCGAGGGTCTGACGCCCGACTTCGCCGACCCCGAGGGCCGGGCGTTCCGGCGTGCGCGGATGGATCGGGTCCGCGAGCTGCTGGAGCAGACGGACGTGCAGCTCGAGGTCCCCAAGACCGACGAGCTGTGGTACTTCGAAGACCGCGAAGACGTCGGCGAATGGTTACGCGGCCACGGCTGGGACGTCACGGTGACGCCGTCCGACGAGGTGATGACCAGCTACGGCCGCCAACCCGCGCAGGGGCTCGAGGAGGACTCCCCGACGCACCTGTTCGTGTCCGCGCAGCGGACCTAGCTTTCCGGGCGCAGCCGCACCATCCGCGTCGTCGAACTCTCATCGAGCTCGACGATGTCAGTGCGGGAGCGCAGGAAGTCGCTGAAAGACTTGAATCCCAACGACTTTTCGCTGAACGACGGGTCCATTCGCTTCATCTGCGCCTTGACCGCGGAGTTGTGCAGCCAGTCGACGTCGTCTTTTTCCGTGCCGATCCGCAGCGCGCGGGTCAACAGCCCGGTGGCCGCCGCCTGCGCATCGGGTGCCTCGGGCTCCTCGTCGTCAGCCTTGGTACGCCGGGCCTTCGGTGCTGTTTCGGGCTTGGGCACCGGAACCCCGGGCAGCGCGTCGTAGGTGACGAACTCGTCGCAGGCCGCCGCCAGTGACCGGCTCGTCGAACCGGCCACCCCGACGCCCACCACGTAGCGGCCCAGCCGCTTGCAGCGCTGCGCCAGCGGGATGTAGTCGGAGTCGCCGGCCGCGATCAGCACATGGGTCAGGTCGGGCAGGCGGAACATGTCCTCGACCGCGTCGACGGCCAGCCGGATGTCGGCGCCGTTCTTGCCGTAGGCCGCCGCCGGGAACAGCTGCACCAAATCGACTGCGCGGCCGACCAACTGCTCGCGGTAGCCGGTGTTGACCTCGGCCGACCAGTCCGCGTAGGCGCGGGTGAGCACCAGCGTGCCGAACGACGACGCGAAGTCGATGATGGCGCCGACATCGACGGTGGCCCGCGCCAGCCGATCCGCATGCTTGTCCAGCCCCTTGGCTTTGTCCTTCTGAAACGAGCTGCGCCCATTGACCTGGTCGTAGCGGGAGATGACGATGTTGTCGAAGTCGAGGTAGACCGCAACACGGCCCGCGCCGGGATCTGTCATGAGTCCAGTCTTGACCATCGGCTCGCGGGCGAGCCCGGATTGCGCATAGTGAGTGCTACGGAAGGAGAATCCATGATCGAGATACTGCCGGACATGCCGGAGGGTGTGACCGGTGTTCGCGTGTCGGGCCGGCTGGCCGGTGAGGACCTGCGCGCGTTCAAGCCCGCCGCCGAGGAAATGCTGCACACCGACGAGATCAGGATCGTGGAGGTCATCGGCCCCGACTACGAGGGCTTCGGGCCCGGTGGGTTATTCGAGGATCTCAAGCTGGCGTTCGGCACGGTCTGGCCGCATCATTCGGCGTTCAAACGCATTGCGGTGGTGTCCGACAAGGCGTGGGTCGGCCACACCGTGCACGCGTTGTCGTGGCTGATTCCCGGCGACCTCGCCGTCTTCAAGCTCGACGAGCTCGAGAAAGCCAAAGAATGGGCCGCCGGTTAGACGGCAGGAGATCGTGAAAGGCCCCTACGACGACGCCCACGAACGCCGCGCCGTGGTCTACGACAACAAGGGCAACGGCCTGGTGTTCTACAAGCCGCTCGCCCGATGAACGACGACGTTGCCGCGCGGGCAACTGACGCGATGGCGTTTCTCGTCGGCG
>DASQRI010000667.1:0-30588 GCA_035642975.1 Mycobacterium sp. | reverse complement strand
TCCACGGCACAGTTCTAGTGCCTCGACGATGCCGGCGCGATCGGTGGCCGCCGAACCCGACGGTGGGCCCTTGGGCCTTCGCCGGCGGTACGGCAGGTTGTAGCGGACGGCCAGCCAGCCACGTCGGGCCCATTCATCGCAAAGTCTTTGCAGGAGTGTCGATTCCCTGCTGCCGCCGGCACCGTGCGTCAGCACCACCACACCGGTCGGTGTCCCGTCGGGTTCGTGGGCGACGCCCGCTATCTGCTCGAGGCTCATGGGCGCCGCTCTCCCCCGCGAGCGGGAGGTACCCCCACCTCATCGCTTCGCTCTGCATCGTCGCCGGCGCAGTCGGTCACAGGTGCAACCTGAACAGGGGAGACACCGGGCCGTGGCCCTGGCCGAGCGGATAGGCGGCACGCAAGCATTCGGTCACCCAGCCTTTGGCGAACGCGACAGCGTCGGGCACGGTGTAGCCGTGGGCCAGTGCGCAGGCAGTCGCGGCGGCCAGCGTGTCGCCGGCGCCGTGGTCGTCAGCGGTGTCCACTCGGGGCGACTCGAACTCGTGAAAGTCGTTGCCGTCGAACAAAAGGTCGGTACTGCTGCCCGTGCCGCGCAGATGCCCGCCCTTGACCAGCGCCCATTGCGGTCCCAGTGCGTGCAGGGCGCGAGCGGCATCGGCCTGGGATTTCGAGTCGACGACGTCGATGTCTACCAACAGCCGGACCTCGTGCAGGTTGGGTGTCACCAATGTCGCCAACGGAAACATCTCGGCGCGAAGCGAATTCAACGCAGTGCGATCGAGCAATGCATCACCGTGCATCGACGCGCAGACCGGATCGACCACCAAGGGCACGTCCGCAGCGAGTTCACGCCAACTCTGCGCGATCGCCTCGATGATCTCGGTCGACGCGAGCATCCCGGTCTTGGCGGCCTGCAGTCCGATGTCGTGGCAGACCGTCTCGATCTGGGCGGCGATGATGTCACCGGGTACCTTGTGAAAATCCTGCACGCCCAATGAGTTCTGCACCGTCACAGCGGTTACCGCGCACAGTGTGTGCACACCCAGCAGGGTGCAGGTGCGGACGTCGGCCTGAATACCTGCACCACCGCCGGAGTCCGATCCGCCTATCGCCAGCACCCGCAGCGGCGTCACGCCGCGCGGCGCCAGCGGAAGGTAGTTCACTGGGCGAGCGGCAGATATACCCGGTTACCGTGCTCGGCGAACTCGGCCGACTTCTCCGCCATCCCAGAGGCCAGCGCAGTCTCGATGTCCTCTTCTGTTTCCAGTCCGTGTTTGGCGGCGTACTCCCGGACATCCTGCGTGATGCGCATCGAGCAGAATTTCGGGCCGCACATCGAGCAGAAGTGGGCGGTCTTGGCAGGTTCGGCCGGCAACGTCTCGTCGTGGAATTCCCGTGCGGTGTCGGGGTCGAGTGACAACGCGAATTGGTCGTTCCAGCGGAACTCGAAACGCGCTGTGGACAGCGCATTGTCGCGCTCCTGGGCGTGCGGATGACCTTTGGCCAAATCAGCCGAATGGGCGGCGATCTTGTAGGCGATCACACCGTCTTTGACATCCTTGCGATCGGGTAACCCGAGATGCTCCTTGGGGGTCACGTAGCACAGCATTGCGGTGCCCGCCTGGGCGATGATGGCCGCGCCGATCGCCGAGGTGATGTGGTCGTAGGCCGGAGCGATATCGGTGGCCAGCGGTCCCAGCGTGTAGAACGGGGCCTCCTCGCACAACTCCTCTTCCAGCCGCACGTTTTCGACGATCTTGTGCATCGGGACATGCCCGGGGCCCTCGATCATCACCTGTACGCCATGGGCTTTCGCGATCTTCGTGAGCTCACCCAGGGTGCGCAGCTCGGCGAATTGCGCGGCGTCGTTGGCGTCGGCGATCGACCCCGGCCGCAGCCCGTCGCCGAGCGAGAACGTCACGTCGTAGCGCGCGAAGATGTCGCAGAGCTCATCAAAGTTGGTGTACAGGAACGACTCCTGATGATGCGCCAGGCACCAGGCGGCCATGATGGATCCGCCGCGGGACACGATGCCGGTGACCCGCTTGGCGGTCAGCGGCACGTACCGCAGCAGCACTCCGGCGTGCACGGTCATGTAGTCCACACCTTGCTCGCACTGCTCGATCACGGTGTCGCGATAGACCTCCCAGGTCAGTAGCGTCGGATCGCCCTTGACCTTCTCCAGTGCCTGATAGATCGGCACGGTGCCGACCGGCACCGGGGAGTTGCGCAGAATCCACTCGCGGGTGGCGTGGATGTCCTTGCCCGTCGACAAATCCATGATCGTGTCGGCGCCCCAGCGGGTGGCCCACACCATCTTGTCGACCTCCTCGGCGATCGAGGACGTCACCGCCGAGTTGCCGATGTTGGCGTTGACCTTGACCGCGAACGCCTTGCCGATGATCATCGGCTCACTCTCGGGGTGGTTGTGGTTGGCCGGGATCACCGCGCGGCCGCGGGCGACCTCGTCGCGAACCAGTTCGGCGGGCATCTGTTCACGCGCGGCGATGAAGGCCATCTCGGCGGTGATCTCACCGGCGCGCGCCCGCTGCAGCTGCGTGCCACGATCGCGGACCACGCCCGCGCGTGGCGGCAGGCCGGTCGTCACGTCGATCGCCACGTCGGGGTCGGTGTACGGCCCGGAGGTGTCGTAGAGGTCGAGGTGCTCGCCGTTGGACAGATTCACCCGCCGGAACGGGACTTGGCCGCCGGGAACGGCGTCGAGGTTTCGGTAGATCTTGCTGCTGCCCGCGATGGGGCCGGTTGTCACGGACGGTTCGACTGCCAAATCGGTCATCTTTCATCTCCCTACGTCGGCATTACCCGGTCAGGTTCATACGGTCGACGGCCCCGAGCCGTCCTCTCAGCGCACCGGGCGTGCGCTCCCGTGTTATCTGATCGCCCGGCTCCTCTTCGGACCGCTTCGCGGTCCGCATCGTCACCGAGCAGTCGTGCGCCACCCACGCTAGCGCAGCCGGACGGTGGTGTGCAGGTACGAAGAAATTTGCCGTCTGTCTGTCTAGGACCTGCCGGTCAACGCCCGCTCAATCGGTAGGCAAGCCTGGCAATTTTTGGAATGATTCTTAGGGTGCGCGAGGCCGCCGAAACAAGCACCGACATCGGTGGTTTGCCTGCCCGGCTGGCGGCGGACGCCGACCTCGGCGACGCCGGTGTCGGAGCCTTCCGGTTCTGGTTTGTCGGCGAACGCTGGGAATGGTCCGACGAGGTGGCCCGGATGTACGGTTACGAACCCGGGTCGGTGGTGCCGACGACGGAGCTGCTGCACAAGCATCCAGACGACCGGCAGCACGTTCAGGACCTGCTTGACCGCGCCCTCCATCTCAAGAGTTCGTTTTCCAGACCGGCACCGCTTTATTGACACCGCCGGCAGAGAACACGACGCGATCGTGGTGGCCGATCGGATGTCTGACGAGACGGGCGCAGTGGTGGGAACCGCCGGCTACTACATCGACCTGACCGCGACCTTTGTCGAGCACCGCCAAGTGGCCCTCGATGAGGCGTTGCCCGACCTGTTCGAGGCCCGTGCCGTGATCGAGCAAGCCAAGGGACTGCTGATGGGCATTTACCGGGTTAGCCCCGAGCAAGCCTTCGGCGTACTGCGGTGGCGATCACAAGAGACCAACACCAAACTGCGCTCGCTGGCCAAGCAGCTGCTCACCGAATTCACCACGCTGCCACCGGCGTCGGCGGATGCGCAAAGCGCGTTCGACCATCTTTTGTTGACAGTGGACCAGCGTATTCCGGGTGAACCCACCACGTAAGCGGGCGGCCGGTTAGGCTCGGGAAAGCGCTGGACGGCAGGCTGGCACGACATTGCACCGGTGGTCTGGACGTGGATACGCCTTCCCAGGCTGAGGATGAGTGCATCGAGGCGGGTGAACGCGATGAAATTGTTGGTGGTCGACTCCGAGGTTCGACCGGAAGCAGTGCTGGTGCATGCCAAGGGGGAGATCGATTCCAGCACCGCCGGCGAACTCAGGTCGCAGCTGGAGACCGCCTTGCAGCAGGCCGAAAGCCAAGAGTCCCGATTACTGATCGTCGATCTGCAGGGCGTGACGTACTTCGGCAGCGCCGGGCTGAACGCCGTGCTGGATTGCCACAAGCAAGGCCTGCACACCGGGACGTCCGTCCGGCTGGTCGCGGAGAGCGGTCTGGTGGTTCGTCCGATCGAGGTGACGAACCTGGACAGCGTGCTCGAGCTCTACCCCACCCTGCTCGATGCACTGGAAGGCCGTGATACCGAGCAGGGTCCGTGAGCAGCGAGCACCGCCGAGGGTGGCCCAAGCCAAAGGCCATGCCACCGGACCTTGCCGCAGCCGTCGCGCTGGGTGGGACCATGGGCCGGCTGTTCGCCGAATTCGACTGGACAGCCCACCCGTTGGGGCCGCCGCAGTCCTGGCCCGCGGAGGTGCGGTCGGCGGTCGCGGTGGTATTGACGTCGCGCTTTCCGATCGTGTTGTGGATGGGCGCCGAGGATCTCTTCCTGATCTACAACGACGCCTACATCCAGATCCTCGGCGACAAGCATCCGGAAGCGCTCGGCCAGCGCGGCCAATACGCCTGGTGGGATATCTGGCAACAGACCAGTCCGATGCTGGCCAGCGTCATCGCCACCGGCGAGGCGACCTGGTCGCACGATTTGATGCTGCCGATGGTGACCGCCGGCCGGCGCCGGGAGCGCTACTTCACCTTCACATACAGTCCGCTGGTCGGCGGCGACGGCAAAATCTACGGGATTTTCTGTCCGTCTTTCGAAACCACCGAACGCGTGCTGAGCGAGCGGCGGCTGCACCTGCTCAATGCGGTGGCCTCCGCCGTGATGGACACCAACACCATTGACGACGCGGTGAGCGCAGCCGTCGCGGTGTGCGCCGAGCAACCCGCCGACGTCCCGTTCGTCGCCGCTTATATCGGTGACCCCGACAGCCCCGACGTGACGCTGCGCGGCGCGACGCCGTCGGTGCTGCCGTTGTTGCCGGACACGCTGGCGAAGTTGATCAAGTCCGAGTCGGTGCCACGGACCCGCGCCGAGATGCAGGTTGTCAACGACGTTTCCTCGGTAATCCCCGGTATTCACGACGTATTGGGCGGCGATTGTCCGGACCAGGCGCTGCTGTTGCCGCTGGGCGAGGGCCCGGCCGCCGGGGCGCTGTTGGTCGGAACGAATCCACGCTGCCCGCTGGATGACCAGTACAGCGGCTTTTGCCAATTGCTCGCCGATCAGTTGTCCTCGGCGATGGCCTCTGCGGTGTCGTACGAGCAGCAGCGGCAGCGGGCGGACGCGCTCGCCGAACTCGACCACGCGAAGACCGCATTCCTGACCAATGTCAGCCACGAGTTCCGCACTCCGCTCACGCTATTACTGGGTCCGCTCGACGACGTGCTGTCCGACAGCGGCCCGGACAGCCCCGTGGCGAGTCGGCTCATTGCAGCACGGCGTAACGCTGGGCGCCTGCAACGCCTGGTCGATTCGTTGCTCGACTTCTCGCGCATCGAAGCCGGTCGTGCCACCGCCAATCTGGTCTGCATCGATGTCGGCGCGCTGACGTCGCACATCGCGTCGTCGTTCTCCGAACTGTGCCAGCGGGCCGGTCTCGAACTGGTGCTGGACTGTTACTCGGCAGTGGCTGACGTCGATCCGGGCATGTGGGAAACGATCATGCTCAACCTGCTGTCCAACGCGGTGAAGTACACCTTGAAAGGCTCGATCACGGTCGGCGCGCACAGCGATTCGGCCCAGTGCCGCATCGTGATTCGCGACACCGGTGTCGGCATCGCACCAGCCGACCTGAAACGGTTGGGCGAACGCTTCTTCCGCGCGGACAGCGCGCATGGCCGCAGCGTGGAAGGAACCGGAATCGGTTTGTCGCTGGTGCGCGGGCTCGTCGAGATGCAGCACGGAACCGTGGAGTTCACCAGTGAACTCGACCGCGGTACCGAGGTCACCATCCGGTTGCCCCGATCGGTTGACGGCAAGCCCGTCGACCATTCACCCGCCGGGCTGCTGGACAACCCCTACGTCGTCGAGGCAGACCAGTGGTTGACCTACCAGCCGGCGTCACCAGAGGACACGGCGCCGGTGGCCGACGAGCGCGAGCTGGTGCTGATCGCCGACGACAACGCCGACATGCGAGCACATTTGGACCGGGTGCTGTCGACACATTGGCGAACGGTTCTTGTCGCCGACGGGCAGGAGGCCATCGAGACCACCCTCAGGCTTCGCCCGGACGCCGTCGTGACCGATGTGATGATGCCCCAGCTGGACGGCTTCGAGTTCGTCGCGGCCATCAGGGCCGACCCGGAGCTGGCGGCTACCCCGGTGCTGATGCTGTCCGCCAGGGCGGGCGCGGAGGCCGTCAGCGAAGGCTACTCCGGCGGTGCTGACGACTACCTGCCAAAGCCGTTCAGCTCTCGAGACTTGATTGATCGCGTCGCGGCGCGGCTATCGGCCGCCGCACGCGAACGCGCCAGTCGACAATCCAGCGACGCCCAGGCGCAACTCGCTCTCGATTTCGCGCAGCTCGATGCCGCGTTGCAGGCGGCCGACACGTTCGCCGCCATCGCCGACGCGCTGCAGGTTTCTTCGCTCGGCTTCGACGAAGTTCCCGTCATCTGCCTGGGTGTGCTCGACGCCGAAGGACGAAACGTCCGATTCGAATACGGCGCTCCGGTACCCCGAGAGCTACGCGACCGCTACCATGTTGCCGCGATGGACACACCGATCGTGCCGATCGA
This sequence comes from Mycobacterium sp., assembly GCA_035642975.1. Classification (GTDB taxonomy): domain Bacteria; phylum Actinomycetota; class Actinomycetes; order Mycobacteriales; family Mycobacteriaceae; genus Mycobacterium. Next base: position 23,830 of record DASQRI010000667.1, on the reverse strand, counting down.
CGTCATCAGGACCGGTCATCCCATGGTCATCACTGACACGCTCAGCCTCACCCCGCGCTACGGGCACGTGGTGAATGAAACAGCGGAGATGGTCAGGGCTTGCGTCAGCCAGCCACTGCGTGGCCTCGACGGACGCGTCATCGGTTCGCTCGGGATGCTGTGGGCGACGCCGCGAGAATTCGAGCCCGCTGAACTCGACTGGGCCGCCCGGATTGCCGAGATGACCCAGTCCGCCGTCGACCGCATCCGCAATGCGCAGCGCGAGCATCGGATCGCCGTCGACTTCCAAGACCATCTGCTCGATCTCGACCACGGCTCGACCGCTGCCGTGGTCGCGGCGGTCTACCAACCCGGCGGCGAGGCGATGCGGGTCGGCGGCGACTGGTATCTGGTGCTGCCGCTGGAGCAAGAGGGCGAGGTCGCGATATCCGTCGGTGACGCGGTCGGACACGGCCTGCCCGCCGCGATCGTGATGAGCAGGTTGCGGGCGGCGGTGGCCGCCAGCGCGCTGACCGACGCCGATCCGGCCGCGGTGCTGGGCACCTTGGACCGCTACGCGGCGACGGTGCCCGGTGCGCGCTGCGCGACGGTCAGCTACGCGGTGATCGGCAACGGTCCCGATGGCGCGCGGATCAGGTATTCCTGTGCGGGCCATCCCTATCCGCTGCTGGTCACGCCGGACCAACCGCCGGTGTTTCTGTCGGCCGGCCGGCGTCCCCCGGTGGCGGCCTGGGAAAGCCATGGCAAGCGGAACACCGCGGTTCACGAGTTGCCGGCGGGCAGCTTGATCCTGCTCTACACCGACGGACTGATCGAGCGGCCGGGAGAGACGCTCGATCAAGGATTCACCCGGCTGCAGGGCGTCGCCGGGTACCGCGCGGATCTGCCAGTCGCGGACCTCTGTGCCGAGTTGCTCGACCGGATGGCACCGCCCGGCGGTTACACCGACGACGTCGTGCTGTTGGCGTTGCGTCCCTGCCACAGCTCGGTGCGGAGTTTCGCCGCCGTGGTGCCCGCCGCGCTGGGCCGCATCGCCGAGGCCCGCCACCAGCTGCGGGACTGGCTTGCCCACGTCCCCGTCGATCCGCGGCGGGAAGCCGACATCCTGCTGGCGACCGGGGAGGCGGTGACCAATGCGATCGAGCACGGCAGCGGCAGCGATGCGCACAAGACGGTCTCCGTCGAAGCCTTCGTGCGCGGCCACACCATCACCGCAACGGTCAGCGACGCCGGCCGCTGGTCGGGTGATTCTTCGGCGAGCCAACGCAGCCAGCAGCGCGGACGAGGACTCACGATGATCAATGGCCTTGCCGACCACGTCAGGACCGCGCGTACCCCGCACGGCACTCGAATCACCCTGAGCTTCGAGCATGCGGTTCTTCACAAGGTCGATCTAGCCGAGAGCGTGAAAACGTGACCGACGCGGTTTTTCAGCTGCAAACCCCGGAAGATGCAGATGCATCAGCCCCCGCTGAGGTGACAGTCACCGGCGAGATCGATGCGTCCAATGTCCGGGAGTTCACCCGATCGGTGCGGGAACTGCCGGGCGCACGGCCGGTCATTCTTCAGCTGAGCAGCGTCAAATACCTGGACAGCGCCGGTTTCGCGGCTTTGGATCGGCTACTCGCCGAGAACGCGATCGTCATCGTTCTGTCGCCGGACAGCTTCATGTACCGAGTTGCCGAGCTGATGTGCCTGCCCATCCACCATGACGCCGAGGCCGCCCGCCGCGCGCTGCAGGACGGCGCGAGCTAGACCGTCTTGATCCTCTACTCGGCGTCCTCGACGGCCTCGCCGAGTTCCGCGAGGAGCTTGTTGTGGTGGTTGCTGGCCAGGATGTGACCCGCCGCGATGACCACCGCGACCGGCCAGTCGATCAGCTCGAATGCGGCCAGCGCCGCCAAACCGCCGTAATAGGCAAGCTGTTCGGGTCGTGGAATCTCCACCTGACCGAGCACCGGTAGGTTGACCGCGAATGTCTCGCCTTCCCGGATGTGCGCGACGGCCTCGCGCTGGGAGATAGTGCGCCGCGTTTTCTTTTCGACCATGGTTTGCCTCTCAGTAATGAAGGGTTTGCCGTCCCGCCGGATGGTGCGGTCACCGTCGGTGTTATGTCGACGACCGAAGTTCTCGCCGACCCACTAGGCGAAGCTGTGGCTGGCCTTTTGACCGTTCCTCTGATGCAGCTGTACGCGCTGTTGTGGCGCCTCGGCGCCGTGCAGGTGGTGGCGACTCGGCCGGCGCCTGATCCGCGGCTTCCAGCTCGAGCGGACGCTTATCCGCGAGTACGCGGGTGGCGACGGCCACCGCGGCGGTCGCAACCCCGGCTGAGCCCAGCGCCTGCGCCCAGGCGAGCGGGCCGAGAGGCGTGCAGCCAAGCAGCTGGCTGACGCCGGGGATGCTGATCAGGGTCCCCATCACGGCCAGCGACCCGCCTGCGGTCAACACGACCAGCGGAGTATGCGAGTCGAGCAGGGTTTGACCCAGCTGGGCGGACACCAGCGCGACGAGTGCCACCGTGGACGCCCGCTGCGGACGCCCAGTGACCCCGGCCATCGCCCACGCCGCCGTCGCGGCCGCCGCAGTAGTGGCCCCGCGGATGGCGACAGCCCGCCACAGCTCCTGTTGATCGGGCCCACGTCCTTCGAGCTGCACTGGTCCGCTCGGCTTGCTGACCGCCAGTGCCGCGGCGGGCAGCGCGTCGGTGAAGATGTTGACCAGCAGAAGCTGCCGGGTGTTCAGCGGCGAATTGCCGGTGATCGCGCTGCCGATGACCGCGAACGCGACCTCGCCGGCGTTGCCGCCGAGCAGCACCGACACCGCGGCCTGAACCCGCCGCCAGAGTTCGCGGCCTTCCTCGATCGCGTTCAGCAGCGCCTCGATGCGTGCGTCGACCAGCACTACGTCGGCCGCGACGCTGGCCGGGTCGCTGCCGCCCGAGACGACGCCGATGCCGACGGTGGCCGCTCGGATGGCGGCGGCGTCATTGGAGCCGTCGCCGACCATCGCGCAGACCTTGCCGGCCCGTTCCAGCGTCTGAACGATCTGGACCTTGTTCTCCGGTGACATCCGGGCGAAAATCACCCGCTCGGTGACCACCCGCTCCTGATCTTTGCGCGACAACGCGTCCCACTCGGCACCACTGATGACCTGGTCTGCCGTCACCGGCAAGCCCAGTTCCCGCGCGATCGCGGTGGCAGTGATCGGATGGTCGCCGGTGATCAACCGGATGCCGATCTCACGCTCGACCAGCGCAGCGAGCAGCGCAGGCGCCTCGGCCCGCGGAGTATCGGAGAGCCCGAGGAACCCCACCAGCGACAACTCGCCGCCGGCCAGATCCGCGATGACGTCTTCGTCCTCGGCGACCAACGCGGCCTGCTGCGGGGTCAGCCGACGCCGCGCTACGGCGATCACCCGCAGCCCTTCGGCCGCCAGTTGCCGCACCGTTTGGTCGATGTCCGGCCCCGCGTCCTGGCAGGCGGCCAGCACAACTTCGGGTGCGCCCTTGACGGTCAGTTCGTCGTCGAATACCGACGCGGACAATGATCTACCGGACCGGAACGGCAGATGGGCGTCCGCTTCGTCGGCCGGGCTTGAACCGCTCACCGACTGCGCCGCCTCGATGATGGCCCGGTCGGTGGCGTGCACTTGCGGACCGCCGTTGGCGTCCGGCGCCGCGTGCGCCGCGCAGCGCAACACGTCGTCTCGTGAGTAGCCCTCCGCGGGATGCACCTGCGACACCCGCAGCCGGTTTTCGGACAGCGTGCCCGTTTTGTCGAAGCAGACGACATCGATGCGGCCCAGCGCCTCCACCGACCGCGGGACGCGCACCAGCGCGCCGTAATTGGTCAGGCGTCGGGCCGATGCGGCCTGCGCCAAGGTCGCCACGAGCGGCATCCCTTCCGGCACCGCGGCCACCGTGATGGCGATTCCACTGGCCACGGCTTGACGCAAACCCTTGCGGCGCAACATGCCGAGCGCCCCGACCAGCACGCCGCCGGTCACGCTGACCGGGAAGGCCCGGTTGGTGAGTTGGCTGAGCTGGTGTTCCAGTCCGATCGGCGCCAGCTCGCCGGATACGAGTTCAGCGGCGCGGCGTGCCTGGGTGTCGGCGCCGACAGCGGTCACCAGCGCCACCGCGGTGCCCGCCACGATGGTGGTTCCGCCGTAGAGCATGCAGCGGCGCTCGGCCAGTTCGGCGCCCGGCGTGGGGTCGACCTGCTTTTCCACCGGCAGCGATTCACCGGTGAGCGAGGATTCGTCGACCTCGAGGTCGTCTTCCTCGATCAGCCGGGCGTCGGCGGGGATCACCTCGTGGGTGCGTATCTCGATCACATCGCCGGGCCGCAGTTGCGCCGCCTTGACATCGGTGTAGACCGGCGAACCGTCGGGACCGATCGTCACTTTCCGGGCCGGTGGAATCTGTTGAGCCAGCAGTTCGTTGAGTCGGCCTTCGGCGCGCAGGCGTTGGCTGGCCGCCAGCATCGAGTTTCCGGTGAGCACCGAACCGACCAGCACGGCGTCGATCGGCGAGCCCAGTATCGCGCTGGCTGCCGAGCCGAGAGCCAGCACCGGGGTCAGCGGATCGGACAACTCGGCGCGCACCGCCTTGAGGAACTGCCACACCGCCTGCCGCGGTCGTCCGGTCAGTTCGGCGCCACGGTGGGCCGTTTCCATCGCCCGGGTGGCCAGCGCGCCGTGTCGGGGTTCGGCCGTCTCCTCGGCGTCCGGCGGCGGCAACATCTTGCGGACCTGCTCGACCGACATTGCGTGCCACTCGTGGATCTGCGCCGGCAGCGGAGCCGGGGTGCGGAGCACCCGGCGGGCGATCAGGAACCCGGACAGCAGACCGGCGGCCGCACCCGTCGTCACCGGGCCGGGCCCTCGCCCGCGCACGCCGGGCACCATCAGCAGGGCGCCCAACGCCGTCGCGCCGGTTGATATCTCGATGCCACGCTGGCTTGCCGCCCTGGCCGCGGGGACCGCGTGCAGCAGTCGCCAGGCGCCGGCCAGGTCGCTCAGGATCAAATCCGCCGTCCACGGCGGCGGCTCGGCGTCGGAGTTGGGCATCACGCCCAGGGCCACATCGGCCGAGGAAAGCGCTTGCGCGCCGGATGACGAGATCACCGCGACGGTGCGACCCGACTGCTGCAGATCGGTCAGCGCCGCGGCGAGGGCATCGTCGATGGATGACCTCTGCAGCGGCCGCAGGTCATCGAACGCCGGCCGCAGCTCGCCGAGGTCGTCGATGTCGACGGAGATCAAGTCCAGACCGGCCCGGCGCGCCTCGGCCAGCACCGCCGCGGCCAGCGGATCGTGGGTGGGGCCGACCAGCGCTTCGACGGCGGTATCCGATCCGCGGGCCGACAACCCGGCAACCGGGTGCCAGCCCACGTCCAGCCCTCTGTTCTCCAGCAGCAGCTGGGCGCGGTTCCAGGCGGGTGAAAGCTCGTCCTCGTCGGCCCCGCGGATCCGCACCACCCGCAGTGCGTCGGTGCACAGCACCCGCGGATCGACCAGCAGTGCGTCGACGCGGTCCAGCCAGCGCAGGCTTTCCGGGTGCAGCGGCAACACCGCATACTGGTCGGCCAGGCCTTGGCCGAGGGTCGCAGCGAACGACTCGCGCGTGGTACGGGTGGCCTTCGGCGTGGTGACCAACGCCGCCGTCGAGGCCGTGCTGATGTTGCGGGTGGCGGCGCCGACGGCGGCAACCCCGATCGCCTGCACCAACGCGCTGCGCCGTGCGTGCCGTTCGACCGGACCCTCCGGTGGCGGCACCGGGCGCGACGGCGGGTGGACCTCCGGCTGCTCGGCGTGGCGGGCCAACGTCGGTTCGTGGCGGCGCCAGGCTTGCGCCTCCGCTCGGTATTCGGCCGCCTTCAAGGTCTCCATCGCGAGGTCGACGGCAAGCGACGCCGGTGAGAGCTCGAGGACGTGTGCGGTCGTCATCGCCACCGACAGCACTGCGTTGGTCGCCGAGGGGCCGATGCGGTCCTCGAGCAAGCGGCGCACCCGAGGCTGGTAGTCGACGGCCACCACCGCCGCCTCGACACCGTCGAACAGACGCGGCCACCGCAGCAGCCGACCGGCCATCGCGGCGCTCACGCCGACGGCGGTGGCGCCGACCCCCAAAGCATTGGTGGCCAGCAGCAGACCGTCGCCCGGCAAGGGCTTTGGACGTGCGTCACCGCGCGGTTTATCGACGTTACCAGTTGCGCGCCAACGCTTTTCGGCCTCATCGACATCGCGGCACAGCTCGCGCAGTGAGACCTGCTCGCCGTTGAGGGTGACGACGATGCGTGACAACGGGCGGTTCAGGTTGACTGATTTGACGCCGGGGCGCGCGCGGACGGCGTCGACGACGATGCGTCCGAGCTCGGCACCATCTGGACCATCGAGGCCGCGCACCTCGATCCACGCGCGACCTCTGCCGCGCCAACTATGTCTGGTCAACGTCGGTGCGGCGGGCACCCCGTCTGACAAGGCCCGGACGCCTTCGCGAACCGGGATCGCGGTCATGGTCAAACCGGTTGAGACGACCGTGCCCAACGATCCGGCGGCGCTCGCCGCGGTTTGTAGGCTGGCGCCGACCAGCGCAGACGTCGCCTGGAAGCCCAGCGTTACCGCGCGCAGCGGCAAGGATGCTCGCACCGATCCGAAGCTACCCACTCGAAAGAATCATCGGCGGCTGCGCGACTGTGTTCCGCGCGGCTGCCGTGCAGGTGTCCGCTTGGCCGGCGTTTTACGTGGCCTCGCTGAACTGGTCGACTTCGCCGAAGCGGCCGTCACCGGTGTGACCGACGCGACATGCGAGTCGTCGTTGTGCGAGTTGTTCAGCCGTCGCAACAGCAGCGCACCGCCGCCGATGGCCAGCAGCAGCGGCCACTCGACGAGTCCGGCGACACCAAGCGCGCCCAACGTCAACGCGGCCGCCGGTGTCGAATGGCTACCCCTGTCGATGCCCCGCTGCACGCCGGCGGCTGCACCGGTCACGGCGCCGACGACACCATCGACGGCCGCACCGCCTACAGCGCCCGCGGTGGCGGTGGTCGCCGCGGCGGCACGATTCACGGTTCGACTCACAGTACGTACGGCGCCGTCAACGACACCCATGATGACTCCTTGATGCTCGGTTGTGGAGGCCTTGGACCTGATAACCGCCGCACGCAACACTGACGGCGGTTATATACGCGCAAACTCGCAGGGTTCATCGAACCAACACGATAATGCGCAGCATTGAGCAATCCTATGGCCTTGTCTGGCAAATGAACAGCAAATGAATACCCGCCGCACAGTTTTTACATGCGTCAATCTCGACGCAGATCTACCAGTACAGGCGCGTGGTCGCTAGGTGCCTTGCCTTTCCGCTCGTCGCGAACGATCTGCGCGTCGGCGACCCGGCCCGCCAACGCGGGGGAGCCGAGAATGAAATCGATGCGCATCCCTTGTCTCTTCGGGAATCGCAGTTGGGTGTAATCCCAATAGGTATAGACCCCGGGACCGGGTGTGAAAGGTCGTACCACATCGGAGAATTGAGCGTTGACGATCGCCTCGAACGCCTTGCGCTCCGGTTCTGAGACATGGGTGGCGCCCTGGAAGAATTCGACGCTCCAGACGTCGTCATCGGTCGGTGCGATGTTCCAGTCGCCGACCAGGGCGATCTGCGACGAAGGATCGTCGCGCAACCATCCTGCTGCTGTATCACGCAGTGCGGCAAGCCAATCCAGCTTGTAAACGTAGTGCGGGTCACCGACAGCGCGGCCGTTAGGTACGTAGAGACTCCACACTCGCACTCCCGCGCAGGTGGCGGCCAGTGCGCGGGCTTCGGCCGCGGCGGCGACCTCCGGTTGCTGGGGTGACCCGCTGCGCCCGGCTTCGCCGCGCTTGCGATCGCCCCGCGGCTTGCTGCTCCAGCTGGGCTGTCCATTGAAGCCGACTTCGACGTTCTCCAGGCCGACCCGCGACGCGATCGCCACACCGTTCCACTGGTTGAACCCGCAATGCGCCACCTCGTAGCCGAGCTCGAAGAACGGCAGCGTCGGGAACTGCTCATCGGAGCACTTGGTTTCCTGCATGGCCAGCACGTCGACCTCGGCGCGCTCCAGCCAGTCGAGCACCCGGCCCAACCGGGAGCGAATCGAGTTCACGTTCCAAGTAGCTATCCGGAGGAGCGGCGATCGCAAGCGCGGCGAAGCCGGGCGCAGCGGGTCGCCGCCATCAATCATGCCATCGGGCATGGGCCGACCCTACGTGAATCGACCTTCGGCGAGCGCCGCGGTGACCGTGAGGTAGCGCGCCCGGTGATGCAGCGCGAAGCCCAGCGATTGGGCCAGACCGGCGCCGGCGTGGTCGTCGTCGCGAACCCGAACGTAGCCGCGGGTCGCGCCGCGAGCCGCTCCCCAGGCCAGCAGTGCCTCGCACAACGCGCTGCCCGCGGCGTGCTGCGGGTCTGTCATCCGGACCGCGGACAGGCCCACCCAGCGGGTGCCGTCGGGGGCGTCGGTCACCGAGGCCCGCGCCGTCGCCAAGCCCGCGAGCGTGCCGAAAACCAGCTCGCCGTCGACGACGGCCGTCAAGACGTCGACCGGGACCTCGGGTTGGTAGGACCTCAGCCAGCCCTCGTCCGGGCGGGCCGACAGCCGAACCGTTGGGTCGGGCCGTGCGCTGCGCACGTCGCACACCAACATCTCGTTGGCTTGCTCGCCTGCCCCGGGAAGTCGCAGTAGACGATCGGCGATCGCCAATCGCGGGACCAGGTCACGCTGTCTGTACCAGTCGACGATCGCCGGTATCGCAGCCAGATCGGCCGAACTATCCAGCGGGACAGCAGAATTCGCGGGGAACGTTGCGCCGTGTCCGGCACGCAGAAGCCAGCCGTCCAACCAGGCTTGCTGCACGCCGGGCCAGGCCAAGGCGGCGGCGTGCTCAAGCGAGCGGATCTGTGAATTGCGTACCGGCGCATCGCTCAGCGTTCGCACCGCGACCACATCCGCGGGCGCGAACTGTACTAGCGCGCCGGTTTTCGTCTGCACCCGGACCAGCGGTGTGGTCTCGAGCAGATGGCCTACCGCATCGGTCAGCGGTGGCATCGACCCGGCGGGGCGGCGGTAACGTACCGTCACCCTCGTTCCGAGCGCAGGCCACGAAACCATCAGTGACCGAACGGATCGGGCCCCTCGCCGGGTGTCCAGGACAACCCGGGAACGCCCCAGCCCTGCGATTTGACCGCGCGCTTGGCCGCGCGGGCATGGCGCCCGATCAAACGGTCGAGATACAGGTAGCCGTCCAGGTGGGCGGTCTCGTGCTGCAGCATTCGGGCAAACAATCCCGTGCCCTCGATCGTGATCGTGCTGCCATCGGCGTCGAGTCCGCTGACCCGGGCCCAGTTGGCCCGGCCGGTCGGAAACGACTCGCCCGGCACCGAAAGGCAACCCTCGTCGTCGCTATCGGGGTCGGGCATGGTCTCGGGCACTTCCGAGGTCTCCAGCACCGGATTGACAATTACACCGCGGCGTCGCGCGGATTGCCCACGTTCGTCGGCGCAGTCGTAGACGAATACCCGCAAACCCACACCGATCTGGTTGGCGGCCAGGCCAACCCCGAAGGCGGCGTCCATCGTTTCGTACAGGTTCGTGATCAAATCGGCCAGATCGGTCGGCAGCGAACCGTCCGCGGCGACCGGCACCGGCTCGGTGGGGGTGTGCAAAATCGGATCTCCCACGATCCGAATGGGTACGACTGCCATGGTCGGCAAGCTTAAGTGAGGCGATACCCTGCTCCGGTTGCGGAGCGGGCTTGGGACAGGCAATCTCACCTAGTCAGCCGACTCGCGGGCTTGGGTTCCGGGTCAACAGTTACCGGCGTGGTTGAATATTCGCCGGAGCAGCGAGTATTCGAGAATTCGCCGAAAGGGTCGAGGAGCGATATGGACGGCGCTATGGCGCAGGCTAATCGATCGGGGAACGACTCTGAACTCGCCGATGGGCTAACCCGACGCGAGCATGACATTTTGGCGTTCGAGCGGCAATGGTGGAAATACGCCGGCGCTAAAGAAGAAGCCATCAAAGAGTTGTTTGACTTGTCGGCCACGCGTTACTACCAGGTGCTGAATGCGTTGGTTGATCGGCCCGAAGCATTGGCCGCCGACCCGATGCTGGTGAAACGGCTACGACGGTTGCGGGCTACTCGGCAGAAAGCGCGGGCTGCACGACGGCTGGGCTTCGAGCTCACCTGAACTTTTGCCTGCTCTCTGAGCGTCGGTGTGGGTTTTGGCGCGCTCCTCGATACAGTGACCTCAATGAATGATCGCGTTCCCGACTCGACCGGGCTTCCCCTGCGGGCCATGGTGATGGTGCTGCTGTTTCTTGGAGTCATATTTTTGTTGGTCGGGTTTCAGGCCATGGGGTCGGGCACCAACGGTGACGACGACTCATCGGTGTCGAGCGTGACGACCAGCACAATGGCGCCGAAAACTCCGGCGAAGGTCGCGGCAAAATCCGATGTGCGCGTCTACAACGTTTCCGGTCAGCAGGGTGTTGCCGGCCGCACCGCCGACGAGCTCAAGCAGGGCGGGTACAACGTCACCGACGTCGGCAATCTTTCGTTGTCTGACGTTTCGGCCACCACGGTCTATTTCGGCAGCGCGCCCGGTGAGCATGAAACCGCCGATGCTGTAGGCAAGCTACTGAAGGTGCCCGTTGCGCCGCGGACTCCCGCCGTCGCCGACCAGCCGCCGGGCGTCATCGTTGTGGTTACGGGCTGAGGGCATGCCCTTGACTTAAAGGGTGGCGTCTCGTCGTTGGCGTCAGGCGGTGCCGGTCCAAGGTGGCTCATCCAGTCGGTGCGGCGGGTAGTGCGAGCGAGACGATTTTGTCGGCGTTCGACGGCGATGCGATTGGCGCGGTCCCGGGCGCGGGTGCGGCGCCGTAGTCGCCAGCCGGGCCGGCTTTCGACACGAGCAGGTCGGCGGTGGGCAGGCACAAGCTGGGGAACAGCAGCGCGCTGTCCGGTGTGGTGACATTGGTCTGTCCCGAAGGAGACGTGAGAATCACTGTCCCGTCGGGCAATTGCTGGTCACGCCATCCCCAGAAGGTCTTCACCAAATGGTGTTTGCGACTGGCCGGTTGACCCTCTAAACGTTCCACAACCGATCCGGCCGGATCGGAGTCTTCATGGAGAACCTACGCACCAGAACCTCAGCGCGCGTCGTAGAGCGTCGCCCGCCCTGGGGATGACATCGCATTAACCACGTTCACAGCCGACGATGGGGTCGGCGGCATGGGTCGGTATGTCCGCATCAGAGGGATGGAACCAACCGAATGGCTGGACCTGGATGAGGCCCGCGATCTGGGAGGCGCGCTCGCGGTTCGCTGCACCGGTGGCGAGCGAATCGCAGTAGGGATTAGGGGGGTGGCGCGGGTGGCGGTGAGTTGGCCGGTCCAGGCGCAGCCGCAGTTCCATGCAGGCACTGCTGATATTCCGGAGTACCTGGGACGTTGTCGGCGCCGCAGTTGCAATCACGAACTTGCGCGGGATTGCCAAGCGAATCGCAAAAGTCGCTAGCCGAGGCCGATGGTGCGGTCCACATAACACCAGCGGCCAAGGCTGCCGCTGCACCACCGACCGTGGCCATCAATACTCTCGTCTTCATGTTGGATTCCTTTTCTCTCGAAGACGACGGCACTCTGCTGCCGCTGCTTGCGCTAGCCGAATAGTAGGGCTTTTCAAGGAGAAAGTCGCAGACGTCATGTGGGAGCGACTGGCCAGAGAACACTCTGAACGCGGCACGGCGTGATGCCAGACGGTCCGTGCCGGACCGCGTCGTCGCCGGGCTGTGTTTGATGATCCCGCTCCTCGGCGGTCCGTGCCGGACCGCCTTGTCGCCGGGATAGGCTCTCCCCATGGTTAAGCCAGCCGCCAGCCGCAAATTTGCCGCCGCCACTGCATTGGTTCCGCTCGTGTTTTCGGTCGCGCTATCGAGCGCGTGCAAGCCGAATCAACCACCGGCCACCTCACCCGGGACCACGCCCGCGATCTGGACCGGGTCACCGTCGCCATCGGCGGCGGCACCCAACAGCGGAGGGGCGGCACCGGAGAGCCTGACCACTTACCTGAGCGCGCCCGACGGCGCAAAGGTGGCGACGGCAAAGTTCGAGTTCAACGACGGCTATGTGAAGATCACGCTCGAGACGACGGGGACGGGCCAGCTGAGCCCCGGGTTTCACGGCGTGCACATCCACTCCGTCGGTAAGTGCGAGGCCAACTCGGTTGGCCCGACCGGCGGCGCGCCCGGTGACTTCCTGTCCGCCGGCGGGCATTTTCAGGCCCCGGGTCACACCGGCGATCCCGAAAGCGGCGACCTGACCTCCCTGGAGGTCCGCAAGGACGGTTCGGCGCTGTTGGTGACCACCACCGACGGGTTCACCAAGGACGAGCTGCTCGCCGGTCAGGGGACCTCGATCATGATTCACGCCGGCGCCGACAACTTCGGCAACATCCCGGCGGATCGCTACACCCAGGTCAACGGGGCCCCGGGTCCCGACCACACGACGATGTCCACCGGTGACGCCGGCAAGCGGGTTGCGTGCGGCGTCATCGGCTCCGGTTAGTTCGACCTCGGACAGGGGTATCTCCATCAGGGTGAATTTCGCGGCCTCGCCCCGCCCGACACTCGGAGTCGAATGGGAGTTTGCGCTCGTCGACGCCCAGACGCGGGATCTGAGCAACGAAGCCACCGCGGTTTTCGCCGAAATCGGTCAAAACCCCCGCGTGCACAAGGAATTGCTGCGCAACACCGTCGAGGTCGTCAGCGGCATCTGCGACTGCACCGCACAGGCGATGGATGACCTCCGGTCGACGCTGAGCGCTGTGCTCCCGATCGTCCGGCAGCGCGACATGGAGCTATTCGGTGCGGGCACACACCCGTTCGCCAGTTGGTCCGCGCAGAAACTGACCGATGCGCCGCGCTACGCCGAGTTGATCAAGCGCACCCAGTGGTGGGGCCGGCAGATGCTGATCTGGGGCGTGCACGTGCACATCGGGATCTCGTCCGCGGACAAGGTGATGCCGATCATGTCGTCGTTGCTCAACTGGTATCCACACCTGCTGGCGCTATCGGCGTCATCGCCGTGGTGGGTGGGCGACGACACCGGGTACGCCAGCAACAGAGCGATGATGTTTCAGCAACTGCCGACCGCGGGTCTGCCGTTCCAGTTCCAAAAGTGGGGCGAGTTCGAGGGTTTCGTCCACGACCAGAAGAAGACCGGGATCATCGAGGACGTCAACGAAGTGCGTTGGGACGTCCGGCCGTCGCCGCACAACGGAACCCTGGAGGTGCGGGTCTGCGACGGCGTGTCCAACGTGCGCGAGCTCGGCGCGCTGGTGGCGTTGACGCACTGCCTGGTGGTCGATCTCGAGCGCCGACTGGATGCCGGCGAGGCATTGCCGACCATGCCGCCGTGGCATGTGCAGGAAAACAAATGGCGCGCCGCCCGCTACGGGCTGGACGCGATCATCATCCTCGACGCGGACAGCAACGAACGTCCGGTCACCGACGACCTCGACGACGTGCTGACCCGACTCGAACCCGTCGCCAAGTCGCTGCACTGCGCTGACGAGTTGGCAGCGGTGGCCGACATTCCCCGGCTGGGCGCGTCGTATCAGCGGCAGCGGCGGGTCGCCGAAGAGCATGACGGAGATCTGCGCGCCGTCGTCGACGCGCTGGTCGGCGAGCTGGACATCTGATGGCGACGGTGGACGACTTCGGCACGATGGCGATGTTCCCGCTGCAATCGGCGCTGCTGCCCGACGAGGATCTGCCGCTGCAAATCTTCGAACCCCGCTATGCGGCGATGGTGCGGGACTGCATACGTGACGAAGATCCCCGTTTCGGGGTCGTGCTGATCTCCCAGGGCCGCGAGGTCGGCGGCGGCGAGGTGCGCTGCGACGTCGGAACCGTGGCCAGGATCACCGAATGCGTAGACGTCGCCGGCTCGGGCCGGTTTATTCTGCGCTGCCGGACGGGCGAACGGATCAGGGTGTGCGAGTGGTTGCCTGACGGTCCGTATCCGCGGGCGGTCGTCCAAGCGTGGCCGGACGATCCGGGCGAGCCGGTGAGCCTAGGCGACCTGGAGGAGCTTGAAGACCGGGTGATGGCCTTGTTCGAGCGGATTGCGGCCGTCCGCGATTTTCCGTTGCCGGAACGAGAGGTGCTGCTCGGCCCCGGCGCGGACCTCGCCGATCCCGGGGAACGGCTGTATGCGTTGGCTTCCCGCGTTCCCATCGGTCCCGCCGACCGCTACTCCGTGCTGGCCGCGCCGACGGCGGCCGAACGACTGGCAGCGCTGAGCGAGGCGGTGGATTCCGTCACCGCCGTGATCGAATTCCAGCTCTCGGAGTAACCCACTACCGAAAACGGGGGCGGGCCGTGTTGAGCCGGCCCTCGACGAAGACACTGCGCGGTGCCAGATCCTTGAGGTCGTCGTCGGGCGGCCGGTCGTAGCGCTGCATCAGGTTCAACGCCTCGATCGCGGTGACCGCCCAGCCGCGCTCGGTCAGCCAGTGCCTGAGGTCGGTGCGCGCCTCGATGAACCACAGATCCGGAACATCCGGCGCATTGGCGTCGCTGCCCCGGAAGCCGCTCAGGTATTGGCGACGTCGTTCGAGGTAGTCCGGGTCGAAGAAGCTCGGGCTCAGGGCCTCCACCGCGATGCGGCTGCCGGTGGCGCTGAGTTCCACGATCCGCTCGAACAACAGGTCCTGGCCGGCAGCCGTCAAGTACGGCAGCAGCCCTTCGGCTGACCATGCCGTGGGCGTGGACGGATCAAAACCGGCCTCGCGCAGCGCCGTCGGCCAATCCATCCGTAAATCGATCGGCACCGGCTGGTATCTGGCAGCAGGTCGGGCGCGGTGTTTGGCGAGCGTGTCGATCTTGAAGGCCAGCACCTGAGGCTGGTCGATCTCGTAGACGACGCTGCCGGTCACCCAGGGCAGCCGCCAGGCTCGGGCGTCCAGGCCTGCGGCCAGAATCACCACCTGGTCGATGCCGTTGGCGCCGGCGGCGATGAAGTACTCGTCGAACCATTTGGTGCGCACCGCGGCGTAGCCACCGATGATCGGCAGTCGCTTGGCCATCGCCGACGAATCCCAGCCGCGCTTGACGCCGGCGTGCACGAAAAGTGGCGCGTATCGATCGGTGAACAGCGGGCAGTCACAATCGGATTCAGCCGCCCGGGCCATGGCAACACCGAGCGCTGTCGCGCCGACGCTTTCGGTGATATCCCAGCTGTCGTCGTCAGTCCGTGCCAAAACCATCGTGCATCTCGCTTTCCGGGCAGAGCTGAAGAAGGCGACCACGCTGTCCGGTAAGACCAGGCTAATTGAAACCGGAAACAGCTCGCTGAGCGCGAGGTGGCGTGGTGTACTTCGACGCGATGAGCACGGATGTGGCAGTCGACGTCACCGCGGGTGTGGCCGTGCTCACGCTCAATAGGCCCGAACAGTTGAACGCTTACACCGCCGACATGGGCGCGCTGCTGAGCCGGGCGTACCGGGACTGCGACGACGACGACGATGTCCGGGTCATCGTGCTCACCGGCGCGGGCCGGGCGTTTTGCGCCGGCGCGGATTTCTCGGGCAGCGCGTCGCCGTTCGATGCTCCGACCGACGACGACACGTTCTCCGCGTCACCGATCGATCCGGCCGCCTTCGAATTGCGTAAGCCGGTGATCGCCGCGGTCAACGGCCACGCCATCGGGATCGGCTTGACGATCGCCCTGCAGGCCGACATCCGCATCGTCGCTGACGACGCCAAATACGGTGTGGTGCAAGTGCGTCGAGGAGTGATACCTGACTGCATGTCGCATTGGACGTTGGCGCAGCTGACGAACCTCGGCGTGGCCGCTGACATACTGCTCACCGGACGCACCTTCGGTGGGACCGAAGCCGTCGCATTGGGTATCGCCAATCGCGCGCTGCCCGCGGCGAAGGTACTCGACCATGCCCTGGAGATCGCCCGCGACATCGCGACCAATGTGGCGCCGATGTCGGCGGCGCTGTGCAAGCGACTGCTGTGGGACACCGCGATCAACGGCTACACTCCGCGGCAGGTCGCCTTGCTGGAAACCCAACTGCACCAGCGTGTTATGGGTGGCGAAGACGCGCAGGAAGGGGTGGCCGCCTTTCTGGATCGCCGGCCTCCGCGGTTCGGCTCGCGCCTGTCGACCACCTGGACGCCTCTGCCGGACCCGGAGTAGTGGACATGTACATCGACGTGATCGCAGACGGCCTCGGGTTCACCGAGGGCCCGGTGTGGCTGCCCGATGACCGGGTGGCCCTGACATCGATCAGCCACGGCCGCGTCTACATCGTCGACCCGTTGGATGGCGCGGTGGAGCGCATCGACACCGGCGGCGGGCCAAACGGCCTGGCGTGCAGCGCCGACGGCACCTTGTATGTGGCGCAAAACGGCGGTGCCTGGGGCGCAAGCGGTCCCGCCGAGCCGGGCATTCAAGTGATTACCGGTGGGCGCGTCGAGTATCTGGTCGAGGGACTGGGCGCCCCGAACGATCTGACCTTCGGCCCGGACGGGCGGCTCTGGATCACCGACACCCGTGCCGAGTTCGACATCACTACTCGCGAGGCCGGGCTTCCCGGTCATGTGTATGCGACCGATGTCGACTCGGGCGAGACACAACGGATCGTCGACGACGGGCCGGTGTTCATCAACGGATTGGGTTTCAGCATCGATGGTTCCAGGTTGCTCGTGACGGCGACGCTGTCGTCGGAGTTACTGTCCTACCTGGTCTCACCCGGCGGGGCAGTCGGTGCACCTGAGCTTGTGCACACCTTCGCGGACGGCTGGCCGGACGGGATGGCGGTGAGCGCCAACGGCGATTACTGGGTTGCGCTGACCGCCGCTGATCGCATCGACGTCGTCGACACCTGGGGCCGGTGCCTCGCGGAAATCGGTTTGCCCGTGGGATCGCTGCCCACCAACCTCTGTATCGGTGG
Organism: Mycobacterium sp.; assembly: GCA_035642975.1. Taxonomy (GTDB): domain Bacteria; phylum Actinomycetota; class Actinomycetes; order Mycobacteriales; family Mycobacteriaceae; genus Mycobacterium. The sequence continues at coordinate 6,820 of DASQRI010000667.1, read as the reverse complement.
GCGACGGTCCAACGAACTGTTCGTCACCACCGCGCAAACCGAGAGCCTGGTGCGAATCGTGTTCGAGGGTGACGCTCCGCCGCTTGGCTGAGTGCTTCAAGCCGTCAGCAGTTCGGCCAGCGCGGCACCGAGGTTGTGCAAGTTGGTCTGCAACGAATATGTCCGGTCGACCGTCCAGTTGACGATGCCGCCGGACAGTGCGCCAACAATGATGTCGGCCAACGTTTCTGCATCATGCCGGGCACTCACCTCACCGCGGGCGACACCCTCCTTGACGAGCTCGGCGAACGTTTCGTGCAAATTGAACCCGCGCTGGACGCCGTAGCCGCTGGTGGCCAGCATTTCCCCGATCAGCTCGCGGTAGGTGTCGCCGGATTGCGCCAGCGCCTCGGCGATGTCGTCGAACACCCCGACAAGCCGCGCCGGGATCGCCTCGTCGGTGCGGTCGAACATGACGTCGTGCAGATTCACCAGCCGGCGCTCGGCCAACGCCCGGATCATGTCCTGCCGGGTGGCGAAGTGGTTGAAGAACGTTCGGTTGGCCACGTCGGCGCGCTCGCAGATCTCCTCGATCGTCGTCGCGGCGACACCCTGGCCGAGAAACAGATCGAACGCGGCCGCGAGGATCTTCTCGCGTACTTCCAGCTTCCGCCGTTCGAGTCTGTTCACGTCAGGAGTCTATTGCGCGCAAAGCTTCTCGGAAAGTAACCACAATGCGGCCGCGTGGTCGGTGGCACGAGCGTGGGGGGCGACCGCGTCGCTGACACTGCAGTCTTCGAGGTAGAGCCCGCCTTGGTCGGCCAGGTCGGGGCTGACCGCCGCCCACACCTGAGTGGCCGCACCGTGTTCGGGCGTGGTGAAGTCGAGATAGCCGTCGGTCGATTCGCCGCGCGCGGCGCTGCTGGCGACGGCGTACTTGCGCAGCTGAGAGAAGTCTGACCGGGACATGTACCGCGCCAGCGACGTGGCCACGGTGCCGGGATGGACGGCGTAGGCACGGATTCCCAAGCTGCGCAGGCGCCGGTCGGCTTCGATCGCGTGCAGGATGTTCGCCGTCTTGGATGCGCCGTACGCGACGAACTTGTCGTATTCGCGACTGTCCCAGTTCGGGTCGTCGAGGTCGACGCCACCCAGCACGTGACCTCCGGAGGACAGGATGACCACCCGGGCTCCCTCGGCTGCGCTGAGTTGTGGTACGAGCAGCCGGGTGAGTTCGAAGTGGCCGAAATGATTTGTTCCGATCTGCATTTCGAAGCCATCGCGGGTGCGCCCGAACGGGGTGAACATCACGCCGGCGTTGTTCATCAAGACATGAACCACCGAGGTGACGTTGCGGATCGCCACGGCCGCGGCGCGCACGCTGTCCAGGGAGGTGAGGTCGAGCTGCACCGTCGAGGTCTTCGCGTCGGGTACCTCGGCGTGTACCCATCGATCCGCCTCGGCCAGCGCATTGGTGTTGCGTGCGGCCAACACCACATGGGCGCCCGCCGCGGCCAGCGCCCGCGCCGACTCCCGGCCCAGCCCAGACGACGCCCCGGTAATGACGCAAACCTTGCCGGACAGGTCAATTTCGCCGACGACCTGCATGGCGCTCGGACCGTCCGTCATCCCGGCAGCAATTCGCTGAGCCGCCACAGCGGAACAACCACACCCGGGTCGCACTCCTCGTCGACGACCCACTTGCACATCCGCCGGATCGGCTCGATCGCATCCTGCGGCGATGCGACCGCGACACTGCACGCGTAACCCAGGCTGGTCAGCCGTTGGGCACCGAACAGCGGCAACGTGTCTCGCAGCTGACGTTTCAGCGACTCGGGGTAGATACCGATGGTTTGGGTGTAGGCGTTGACCGCGGCGGTCACCTTGTCGATGCTGTCCACCGGCACGATGTTGGCGACCCGTCCGGACAGCATCGGCGAATAGTCGACGGGCTCGTCGAGCTGGGAGACGACGATCGCACCCTCGCGTTGCTCGCCACCGATGACGCGGTAGAAGTCCTCGGTCATCCGCGAGGCTTCCAGGTGGTCCAGCAGCTCGCGGTTGGGATAGCGCGGCGGCGTGCTGACGACGGCCGGTAGCGACACCAACTCGCGATAGATCAGTTCGCCGAGCCGATTGGCCTTCGCGAGGCCGTCGGCGTCGGTTCCGCTGAGCACATAGATGACTCGCGCGTTGGCGCACCCTTCCTGGTTCGCGACGCCGATGTCGGTCGCGGCGCGGCGGGCGACTTCGCGCATGGTGGCATCGTCGTCGAACGCCTCACGGCCGATGATCGTGGCGCTGCGCTTGGGGTCCAACGCGATGAGCTCCAAACCGGGCTGGATGTACCGGGTTACATGTTTGACCGATGCCAGGCCACCCCATGCCACGATCTTCTCGATGTGCTGCGGCTGGTAGAGCGCTTCTTCGACGGCGATGTCGCCGCCTTTCCAGTAGCCGACCGCGAGATGTTTGGTGATCGGGTGGTTCGGCGCAATGTCCGCCAACGTGCGAGCGATCGCGACCGCGGTGAGCGGATCATTCGACGGCGCCTTGATGATCACGTCCGAGCGGGTGATCACCGAGCGCAGAATGGTCACCGCCGACACCAATCCGCCGTTGCCCGCCGGGATGTGCAGCACTCGAGAGCCGAAGGCACGCACCCGCAGCTCGCGGCCGTCGCGCAACGCGTGCGGGACCCATCCGTTGAGGTAGTTCAGCCCGACCTGGCTGTCGGCGATTTCGGTGACGTTCTCCCGGGAAAACATCGGCCGCAGAACGCGATAGCTGTTCTTCAGCATCTCCGCCGGCAGTACGTTGGCCACCAGCGAGGCTTCGTAGGCCTCCTGCAGATGGACGTTCGACTCAAAGGCCAGCGCATCGCCGAGGGCGGCGAGCACGTCGAGGATCTCGTCGAAACTCAACTGGTAGAGGTCGGCCATCTCGGTCGGGCTCTGGAGCGGCAACTGCTGCACGTATCTGCGCATGTCGGGTGCCTGGAACTGCGACGCGCCGATGCGGGTATCAAACGGAACGAGGTCCTCGGTGATGACCCGGCCTCGCAGGAACAGCGGAACCGTGTAGGCGATCACAGTTCCACCCCCTTCATGAAATTGACCGCCTCGTTGTGCACCTCATGTGTTGCCGCGCAGGTGATCCGGTCGTCTTCGACGCCCTGCTTCTCGCTGTAGCGCATGATCCCGGGCTCGAAGGCGACGCTGGCCTGCCCACACGGACACCGCAGGTCCCAGTCGATCGTGACTTCGTCGCCGGAGATGACGCCGCCCCAATGGGCGCGCAGCAGGATGTCGTAGACCGCCGCCCGGCCGGTTTGCACACCGGTGCGGGGCAGTGGCTCGCTGGTGTCGGGATCGAGCACGAACGGGATGACCCACGGCGCCACGTGGTAGCGGCCTTCGGTGCAACCCCAGTGGAATGTGCTGGACTCGGAGAAGCCGTAGCCGACCTGGATGCGATCAACGCCGAGAAACTCCTTGATGACGTCCATGAAATCATCTGGCAGCGCAACACCTTTCATTCCGCCGCCGGTCAGGATCGCCGAATCCGGGGCAAAGACATTGCGCACACCGCGCTCGAGACCGGCCTTGGCGATGTCGTACATCAGGTGATAGGTGCCGAGCATGAACACCCGCTTGCCGCGCAGTTGCTCGGTGATGCGGGTGAAGAATGCATCCATGTCTTGGGCTTGGCGCGCCTGCATCGCGATGAACTCGTCTTTGCGGGCTGCGAGCGCCGGGTCGATCTCGAGCCGGTCGAGCTCGCCGCGCGACGCTGCCGCTCGCATCTTGGAGGCCAGGAACATCAGGTCGGTGTCCACCGCGAACGGGTAGAGCGCGTGGAATCTGGTTTCGTCGCCGCCGGTGAACCCGCGTTTGATCATGTTGGCGATGCGCAGATGACCGAGCTTGCCGTCGGCGAAGTTGGGCCACACCACGTCGACCGACGGATTGAGTTCCCTGTCGGTCGGCTCGTGACCGAAGGTTTGGAACAGGCAGATCTTCCACAGCACCATGCCTTCTTCGGCGCCGCGCTTGTCCTTCGGCAGGATCGAGATGGTGCCGGTGGTGCCGCTGGAGGTGATGACGCCCAACGGAGTCTGCGCGTCGAGGCGCTCGATCCAATCGTCGATCCCGGTGCAGCCGGTGGTATCGACGGCCGACAAGTCGTAGCTGGTCAGCTTGTCCAGCCACTTGGTCATCAGGTCGAAGCGCTTCTTGTCGATGAGCGCCGCCGGGTATGACTTGAACGCCGTGTGCGAGAAGAACAGCGGGACAACGTCGTTGAACTCGTTAAGCTCAGTGATGCCGAGCCGGTCGGCCAGCTTACGCACCATCTCGATGCGCTCATAATGCTGTCGGAACCGGATGCTCATCGCCTGGCGTTGCAGGGCTTCGAGCTCGTCGCGTCCGATGCTGTGCATCTGCGTATAGGACTGGCCGAAGAAGTTGATCGGGTCGTCCATGAACTCGGTCACCGACCGCGCTGTGTTGTGCGTGACTGTCACCCGGGTGATCGTAGGCCCGATATGCAGTAAAACGCAAGAGTGCAGTTAACTGCAAATGGCAGCCTGTCCGCCCTGGGCGGTGCGCTGCATCAGCCGCGGTGCCACGATCCGATGCAGCGGGCCGATCAAGGTCCACACCGTTCGAGCGGCGACTTTGTGGCGGTAGTGCAGGCGAGTGGTAAGTACCGCTCGTCGACCCGCCCTGCGTTGGAGTATCAACTGGCCGTGCATCAGCGGCCCGTTCGTCGCCAGCACGATGTCATCGCTATCCGAATGCGTGATCGACCAGCCGATGATGTGCGTGGGCGACGAATATGGGCCGAGACGGAATCGCAGCACGTGGCGGTGGATCCACAGCACGAGACCTCCGCCCGCGCTCGGCGTGCTGCCCAGTGCATCACGTAGTGCTTGTTCGGCAGTGCGCGAGTCATCTTGACGGACTGGCACTTCGAACACGTCAACATAATCGGCAGCGGCATCGCCGGCCGCCGCCCGTTCGGCGAACACCTGTGCCGCAATCCGCCTGAGCGTCCAGCGCACCACCACACGATGTCCACCGGTGCCGATGACGAGCGCGCGATAGATCTTGCCGTGCAGACCGGGGAAGTATGCCCATGTCGCCGAGCGAATGCGAGTGCGCTGCGGCGCTTCGGCATCCAACTCGAACACCCAGCGGTACATCGCAAAGGGGTGGCGGCCTTTGAGGGCGAACCGTTCAGGCGGTCGCGCTTCATCCAGGACGAAGCCGGTCGGGACGGTCGAAGGGTCACGCGGGTCGCGGCAGATGATTCGCAGCAACGCGGACCATGTCTCGGCCGGATCAGCGTCGACGGTTATGGCATGCTCATCGATATAGGGTAATCGTTTCATATAGAAGGACTGTACTAAATCATGGCACCTCCGCGAAAGCACCAAACCGATGTGATCCTGGACGCAACGCGCGCGCTGGTGCTCGCCGAGGGGCCGCGCGCCGCAAGCGTCGGTGCGATCGCAAAGGCAAGCGGAGCCCCGGCAGGCACGCTGTACCACCGGTTCACCAACCGCAACGGAATCCTGGCCGCTGCCTGGCTGCGCGCGCTTGAACGATTTCAGAGTCGGGCGCTGGCCGCAACAGCCGACACCGTTCTCGAGTCCGCCATCGCGACGGCCGTTGCGGCAATCGATTTCATGCGTGAGGTTCCCGACGATGCCCGGCTGTTGGTGGCGCTGCGGCCGAGCGACCTGCTCGACGGCGAACCCGACGACGACTTCCAGCAGACCCTCGCCGCCCAGAATGCGCCGCTCATCCAACGGGTCAGGACTTTCGCGCGCGAGCTATACGGCAGCAGCGATGCCCGGTGCGTCGACGCCGTCGCCAGAGCGGTTGTCGACTTGCCCTACGCGGTTGTCCGGCGTCACACCAACGACGACCCCATCCCTTCCTGGCTGGAAGACGATGTCGCCGCGGCGTCGCGCGCGTTGTTGACGTCCTTCGCCCCCGCCCGCGGCGGCAAGCGGAGGTCGTCGTCAAAACACCGTTAGACGGCGGACAACATCGAGCGCAGACGGGTCGCCGTGCGCATCGACGCCCAGAACTTCCCAGCTGCCACGTCGGGTGATCCAACGTACGAATGCTGTTGAATCGCGGGTGATCTGGGCGCCCACGTCGGCGCTGCCAATCCGGAGGGTCCGCCCCAGCCGATCGAAGCGACGGTGCTGACGATCCTCGGTGCGATGCGTGAAGCGACCCTCTATGTGGCACTGGCGGAAGACCACGAGCAGGCACGCAAAGACGCCGGCGCCGTCATCAACCGACTGATCCAAGCGCTCAGCGCTACGTGACACTCGGGCTCGGGTCGGGGCGAAACTCCCGGTACACCGTTTCATCCAAACAGCTGTGGCGCCGATCGTCCAGGCTTACCGCTCCGCGGCGAACGCGCGTAGTGAGGCTAGCTGCGCGGGATCCAAAGAGGGATGGACGTTTTCGCGCGCCGCCGCGATGTCAGCGGCGGTGATCTCGGCAGCGTCGACCGAGCGTCGCATTGCGGTCAGCGCAGCCTCCCTCAGCAGTGCCACGCAGTCAGCGGCGCTGTAGCCGTCCAGATCCGCCGCCAACGCCTCCAGGTCGACATCGCGCAGCGGAATCGACTTGCCCGCGGTACGCAAGATGTCCAGACGAGCCTGTTTGTCGGGTGGTTCGACGAACACCAGCTTCTCCAGCCGCCCGGGCCGCAGCAGCCCCGGATCGATCAGGTCGGGCCGGTTGGTGGCGCCGACCACGACGACATCGCGCAACGGTTCGATGCCGTCGAGCTCGGTGAGCAGCGCTGCCACCAC
>DASQRI010000666.1:0-2282 GCA_035642975.1 Mycobacterium sp. | reverse complement strand
ATGGCAAACCGAAAAATACGGCCACCCGGAACCGCGGACGCGATCCCGCGCGCCGAACCCACCCGGCCGCAACTAGCCTCGGCCGCCGCCACATTCACGCTCCTGAGCAACTCGACACGGCTACACGTACTATGGCTTGCTGCCCAAGACGTGCACGACGTCAGCACCCTGGCAGAACGCACCGGCGTTGGTGTGGCCCCCATGAGCCAGCATCTGAGCAAGCTGCGCCTAGCCGGCCTGATCAGCGCACGCCAAGACGGCCGCCGCCACATTTACACCGTCGAGGACCCCCATGTGCTCACCTTGGTGCAGCAAATCTTTGCCCACATCGCCCCGGACGGCAGCCTCGCACCCGACCCACCACCCAAATCGTGAGTTGGCGGTCGCCAAAGCCGCCCAAATCGGAAGCCACTAAAACAGCGCCCGCATCAGCGACCCCGCCGGTGCCGGACGAACACCCCTACGGCCACCACCACAATCAACCCCACGATCACCGCAGCACCGGCGAGCTGATGGGCGTAGCTGTAATCGTGTACGTGGTCGGGTTCAGGCACAGACGCCATCCAGGCAATCATCGTTAAAGCCCCTTATGCATTGACGGTGTGGCGCTGAGGTTGGTCAGGTGAGAATGACGGTGAGGCCGGCGGCGAAGACGAGGTAGAGCAAGGCAGTCAGGGCAAGTCGCGCCGGTGTCAATTTGTGGTTGCGGATGCTCGTCAGGAGATAAGCGATGGCGGCCATGGTGACCGCACCGGACCACAGCAAGGCATGGTCGAGGCGCCAATCAGTGAACAGCAGGCCCAGGCCGCTGGGAACGGTGGCTTGGATCATCATCGCGCCCGAGATGTTGGCAAGGGCGAGTTGGGTTTTGCCTTGCCGGACCCAGATGATCGCGTTCATGATCTCGGGTAGCTCGGTGGCGATCGGGGATAGCAGCAGGGCGGTGACCGCACCGGACAGTCCAAGCATGGGGCCGACGGCGCCAAGCTGGCGGACGAACAGCTGCGAGGACACGAAGATCACCGCCAAGGCACCTAATGTTTGAGCGACTACAGCGAGATTGGCCGGTTGGGCCGCTCGGGGTTGCAGCTTGAGTGGCGCGAGTTCTTCGTCGGTGTCGCCGGGTTGTCCGGCGCGGATTTCGCGCCAGAAGTACACGGCGTAAACCGCGAAGAACAGCACACCGAGCCAGGGCTTCATCGCGAAAGCCACCAGCCCCAGTGCGACTTTGACCGTGAAGACAGCCATAAACCACCGCTGGTCGCCAGCCAGTCGAGCGGTATGGGCGGTATCCGCCGAGGCGGCGCCTGAGTCGCGAGTCTCGGGCGGGAGTGCGCGGCGCTCAAGGAGTCGCGCTGCCCCGACTCCGACGAGGACCATCTCGCGGCTGCGCTTGCGGCGCTGCAACAACAACATGGCGCCAGTCACCCCGTAGGCGACAGTTGCCAGCACCAGTGGACCGCCCATTGCCGCGCCGACGCCGATGTTGCGGACCTCGGCGGTGGGGCCGGTGGTGACCGCAACGAGGGTGACCACCGATTCCGGTAATGCCGTGCCAAATGCGGCCAGGACGGTGGCGACGGCCATGGAGCCGATGTTGAGTCGCTGCCCCAACCATTCCACGGCGTTGACGAACCACTCGCACGACAGATAGATCGCGACCGCACAGGCGATCAGGAACACGACATGAACCACGACAGCCCTTGCCCTCCTCACTCCCCTAAAGCAGACGTTCGACGTACGTCCCGATGTGTCACGATCCTCTCAATAGTTTGATGATTGCGCAAATGTTAAAATGATTCGATCGGACGAACAGCGACGTCGGGGGTGGCCCACAATGGATGCCGCCATGGCGCAACAAAATGATCGGCGGGCCGAAACCTTGAACGGACACGAGTAGGTCAGCAGTTCGCGCTTGGATAAAGCAGTACCGAGTTGCCCCAGCAGACGCGGCGACGAACACCAGTGCCGTTCGAAGCTAACGGTGCGCTGGTCGGGCGAGCCGATCTTATCGTTACCTTATGGGGATCTTATTTTTCTTATTTTTGGATTATGGTGGTCCTCATGGCTGATAACTGCGCCGTGCCTGAGGTGGTGAACCACGCGGGTCCCGCCATCACGTGGTGCTATTCGAAAGGAACGACGCACGTGGAGGACCCGGATAAGCAGCCGATCGGTCAGGCAGATGTTGACGACCTTGCAGCACAGCGGGGCCGACCGCCTCGACTGCTGCCCAGTTCCGATGCCACAGTGGCCTACCGCCTCGTATACCGACGTGTCGA
>DASQRI010000665.1:0-7880 GCA_035642975.1 Mycobacterium sp. | reverse complement strand
CGCCGGCACAGTCGACTTCCCTGTTGGACACGCTGAACCTGATAAGCGAATTGATCACAATCTTTGCCGGCGCACCAGCCGCTTTGAGTAGCGTCCCCGACGTAGGTTTGGGGCTCCTGGCGATAATCGATCTTCCGTATGGGGTTGGCGGCTATCTGGCCGGTGCCAACACCGATAAGCTCGTCAGTGGCTGGAATGGGGAAGAGGAGTGGCCAAGCACCGAGCCGGCACCAATTTTGAGGTTCCCAGCGACTCTGTCGAACCTGCCCGCGGGCACCGTGCCGGTCTCGGCGGGCTTGGGCGAGGCCAACACGGTCGGCGGACTGTCGGTTCCGTCGGGGTGGACCGTCGCCACGCCCGAGATACGCTCCGTCGCAATGAGTTCGCCGCTCACCGAGGCCGGCGCGGAAGCCGGGCCGGCGTTGGAAGCCGGCTCGGCGAACACTTTCAACCAGATGGGATTGGGGGGTATGGCCGGACAAGCCATGACCGGCCCGCCGGCCGCTGACGGCAACCAGGATCGCGGCAAACCGGTGACCCACGCGCGCCTGGCAACTCGCGGGCCGGGCGCGGCGAACGGCGGTAAGGCCGAAGCATCGCCCGCGCCTCGGACCGTGGTCACCGGGGTCGCGGCCGCGATACGCGATATCGCCAGGCAGCGCGACGCGGGACGGCTGAGCGAGCAGGAGTACAAAGAGCAGAAGAAGCGACTGCTCGAAATCTCAGTCAGACACCGGCCGTTCGCATAGCGGCGGCGATTCAGTCGGCGATCGACAGCGCAATGCCGTCCAGGATGTCGTGCTCGCTGACCGTCAGCGAGCCGATACCGGCGCGCTCGCGCAGTGCGACGGCCAATTCCTCGATCACGATCGCACCGCCAGCGATCACGTCGGCCCGACCTTCGTGCATCGGGCCCAGCGCGGCACGCTGTGCCCGCGACATCCCGATCAGCCCCTCGCACACCTCGAGCAACCGGTCCATGCCGACCCGCGAAAGATGAATGGCCGCAGAGTCATACGTCGTCATACCCTGTGCGAGCGCAGCGATCGTCGTCATGGTGCCGGCCACACCCACCCAGGTGCGGGCCTGCTCCACCGGGACGACGCGCAGCGCCTCACCGAGCCGCTCGCGAACCACCTCGCGGGCGGCGGCGACCTCGGCGGCTGTCGGCGGGTCCGAGTGCAGACAGCGTTCGGTCAACCGCACGCAGCCGATGTCGGCCGAGAAGCTGGCCACCACCGCGTCGGTCCCGAGCACCACCTCGGTAGACCCGCCACCGAGGTCAACGATGACGAAAGGCGCTGCGGCAGAATCTAAGTCGTTGACTGCTCCGCGAAACGACAGTTCGGCTTCCTCGACGCCGGTGATCACCTCAGCGATCGCGCCCTCGACCACGTCGCCGAGCACGTCGGCCGTCATCGCGAAGAAGACGTCACGGTTGGCTGCGTCCCGGGTGGCCGACGTCGCGACCATGCGTATCCGGTCGACGCGGTGCGCTGTGCACAGCGCGGCATAGTCGACGAGCGCAGTCCTGGTGCGCTGCAACGCCTCCGGCGCGAAGCGGCCGGTGGCATCGACACCCTGGCCGAGCCGCACGATGCGCATCTCGCGATGCACGTCGCGCAGCTGCCCGTCGAGCGCGTCGGCGATCAGCAACCGAATCGAGTTGGTACCGCAGTCGATCGCCGCGACGCGCGTCGTCACGTCCACTCCCCCGGCGCCAGGATGCCGACCATCGACGGCTCGGCCGCCAGCGCCGCGAGCGCTTCGTCGCCGAGCGGATTGGTGCCACGCCCCTTGGCCAGCGAGTGTGCGATCAGCACATGCAGGCATTTGACCCGATCGGGCATACCGCCGGCGGACACCGCGGTGCCCAGCGGCTCGATTGCATCCCGGTCGGCCAGATACGACTCGTGGGCCCGGCGATAGTCAGCGGCCAGTTCGGGGTCACGTCCCAGCCGCTCGGTCATCTCGCGCATCATCCCGGTCGACTCCAGCCTGCTCGCCGCGGCGGTCAGCACCGGGTGGGTCAGATAGTACAGCGTCGGAAACGGCGTTCCGCCAGGCAGTTTCGGCGCTGTCTTTACCACGCCGGGTTCACCGCTGGGACACCGGTAAGCGATCTCGAGCACTCCCCGCGGCTCGCGGCCGAGCTGGCGGCACACCGCATCGAGATCGGCACGATCAACCACCGGGCGGCAAAGGACTCGGCGGTGCGGGCGCCGGCGGCGGTGCGGGCGCCGGTGAAGCGGGCGTCGGCGGGGCGTGCGGGCTGTCAGCGATGGTGTGCCACAACGACGTGTACCAGGGGTCATTGCTGGCCGAGGCCGCGGGCTGGGATCCCGGGTCAGTGGGTTGCGCCGCACTTGGCGGCAGCTGGACCTGATACGGGACCTCGCCGGGCATCACGAAACCCAGGCGGTCGCGGGCTTGGGCCGCAATGTAGGCGGGGTCGCCGAGCTTGACCTTCTGCTGCTCCAGGTCAGCGATTTGGCGGCGCAGCGCGGCTTCGGAGGCGGCCAGCTGTTTCATCTCGGTGCGCTGCGCGAAATAGGTACGGACCGGGCCGGCGATGGTCAGCGTCAGCACGCAGACAACGGCCGCCAGGATCGCCGCACGCCGCGCCGTCAGGCCCAGTCGCTGATCGGATCGCTGCTCGGCCGATTCTGCGATCGCGCGTTTGATCGGCTCAACGGGCTCAGGCCCCGCGCGGGGCGACCTCGGCCCGCGACGGCCCGCCGGCGATTTGCGTGGCCGGCCGGATTCCGAATCGCCGGCCTTGGCCGGACGTGAGGCCGGTGAGCGCCGCTTCGGTTCTGGCCGTTTCGATTCGGGCATCGGGGCGAAGACTTTCGGGGGCTATCGGACTTAGGGCGTGTATCGGGGGAAGGCCAGATCGCCGGCGTAGCGGGCGGCGTCGCCGAGGGCTTCTTCGATCCGCAGCAGCTGATTGTACTTCGCGACGCGTTCGCTGCGCGCCGGCGCGCCCGTCTTGATCTGCCCACTTCCCACCGCGACCGCCAGGTCGGCGATCGTGGTGTCCTCGGTCTCACCGCTGCGGTGGCTGATCATCGTCCGGTATCCGCTGTGGTGCGCCAACGCCACCGCGTCGAGCGTCTCGGTCAGCGTCCCGATTTGGTTGACCTTGACCAGCAACGCATTCGCCGCACCTTTGTCGATACCTTCCTCCAGGCGTTCGGGATTGGTGACGAACAGGTCGTCGCCGACGATCTGCACTCGGTCACCGATAGCTGTCGTCAGAGCCACCCACCCGTCCCAATCATCTTCGGCCAGTGGATCTTCGATCGACACCAACGGGTAGGAGTCGAGCAGCTCGGCGTAAAACTGGGCCATCTGATCGGCGCTGCGAGTCTGCTCTTCGAACGCGTAGCCGGTGCCGTCGGTGTAGAACTCGGTGGCCGCGGCGTCGAGAGCCAACGCCACGTCGGCGCCAAGCTTGAAACCCGCCGACTCGATGGCCTGGCTGATCACGTCGAGCGCGGCCTTGGTTCCCGGCACGTCGGGGGCGAATCCACCTTCGTCACCGAGTCCGGTGGACAGCCCCTGCTTCTTCAGCGCCGCCTTGAGCGCGTGGTAGACCTCAGCACCCCAGCGCAGCGCCTCGTAAAAACTGGGAGCCCCGATCGGGGCCACCATGAACTCCTGGATGTCGACGGCGGTGTCGGCGTGCGCGCCGCCGTTGAGGATGTTCATCATCGGCACCGGCAGGATGTGCGCGTTGGGCCCGCCGAGATAGCGGAACAGCGGCAGCTCGGCCGAATCGGCGGCCGCCTTCGCGACCGCCAGGGAGACACCGAGGATGGAGTTGGCGCCCAACCGCGACTTGTCCGGCGTGCCGTCGAGGTCCAGCAGCGCCTGATCGACCAGTCGCTGATCGTCGGCGTTGAGCCCGATCACGGCCGGAGCGATCTCGTCGAGCACGGCCTGCACGGCCTTCTTGACGCCCTTGCCGCCATACCGGTCGCCGCCGTCGCGCAGTTCGACGGCCTCATGCTCGCCGGTCGACGCCCCGGACGGCACCGCAGCCCGCGCGAATGTCCCGTCGATCAGGGCCACCTCGACCTCGACGGTCGGGTTGCCACGGGAATCGAGGATCTCGCGGGCCCCGACCTGCTCGATAATCGGCACTGAGTTCTCCTTGCGTCGTGAGGGTTACGGACTTCCCAATTTTTTCGGGAACCCGCAACTGCCATCCCATCAGTAGCCTAAAGCCTGCTTCAGAGCGGGTGGCCCGCCGCATACGCGGTAGCCCAGTCGCGCACCGCGCGGGCGTACACGTCGGAATCGTTGTAGGCCCGCAGCGCCGTTATCCAACCTCTCGGTGTGGCGAGATCCTTTCCGCGCCAACATAAATACCCCGCAGCGGACAAAGCGGCGTCGTCGATGTTGTCCACGCTGACGACGCCGTCGTTGTTGGCGTCCACCCCGTACAGCCGCCATGTCTCCGGAATGAACTGCATCGGCCCCATCGCCCGCACGGCGTCTGAGTCACTGTCCATGCCGCCCGGGTCGCTGTCGACGATGCGCATGGTGCCGTTGGTCCCGTCGAGCACCACCCCCCTGATCGGGGGGCGCACATCCCCGTTGGGGAACAGCGTCGCGTGGTGATAGGTGCCGTGATGGCTTTCCACCTGGCCGATGCCGGCCAGCGTCGTCCAGGCGATATGGCAGTTCGGGTTCTCCACCTCGGCGACCCGCGCGGCGTAACCGTAGGCTTCCAGGGCGGTGACCGGGATTTTCATTGCCGGAGCGTGTGCCATCGCCCATTCGTGCAGTTGATTCGCGGGCCGGCCCTTGGCATGAGTGTCGACCGGCGGCACCGCAGCGCCGGGCGGCGGCGGCACGCCCTTGGGGATATAGAAGCCCAGCTGCCAGGTGCAACTCGATGCCAACAGCAGCGCCGTTGCGCCTAAGACGGCGAACGCCCGCAGCCAACGGACCGGTGACACGACAACACACCCCTAAAACACGATTTCTCGACCATGGTCCCATGGGAATCGAGCAGGTCACCCCGAAGCGGCCGCCGGGCGTGCGCTACACCCCAGTTGTGCAGCCATGATGGCGTGCGGCCTGGCCGTGTTCAGCAGGGTGTTGGGTCGTCCCGCCGGGCGTGTCGAACGTCACCGGCGCTTTTCACCGAATCGGGCGCGATGCACGCTTTCGCGCGTTATCTGTGACGTTCAGTCTTCGGTCGCGACCGCTTCCGTGCCGATCTCCTCCGGTTCCGCGGGCGGCTCGTCGGCGGCATCGATGACGTCGATGGGCTCGGCTTCCGATTCAGCCCCCTCGGTCGGCGACCAGCACGCGCGCCACTCCTGCTCGCTGATCACCCCGACCCGAGCGACGTCCAACTCTAGGGTGACGTCTTCTGCCCGGCGCTCCGCGGCGACCGCCTTCTCGGCGCCGCGAACCATATCGATGAACTCTAAAACTGCTGTGCGCAGGGCATTTTCGGCATCGGCGTCGGGATTCACCGTAATCGACGTGATTTCCGCAGGGATGAGGTCGATCGGGAAGCCGGCCCCGGTGGCCCGCTGAACCACTTTGTGCGCCAACGCCAAAGCCGGCTGACCGGTGGGCACATCGTCCATCACCGAGTTCCGGGGCTTCTCCAGAGCTTTGCGCTCTTCCCATTGAGCCAACTGCTCGTCGAGCGAAATCGGCTCGCCGGCAAGAACTCCGGGAACCCGGTTGCCCAGTTTTCGCAGCAGCGCGTCGGCGACATCATCGATGGTGAACGGATGCTGTGGCGCGTCCTCGGCGATGCGGGCATGGAAAAGTACCTGGAGCAACACGTCGCCGAGCTCTTCACGCAACGCTTCAGCATCGCCGCTTCGGACGGCGTCGAAGAGCTCGTAGGTCTCCTCCAGCAGGAACCGGCGCAGGGAATCGTGCGTCTGCTCACTCTCCCAGGGTCCGGCGGTCCGCAGTTTGTCCATCATCGCGACGGCGTCCACCAAGCGCTCCCCGGGCTGGTGGTCGGGCGCGGAGATCAGGCGCTCACCGGCGGCCAATCGCGCCGTGACCGACGGGTGTTCGGGGTCCGACGACAGCAACACCGGAGCATCCTCCCCGGTGTGCGCCGGGCGCGCCGCCGGCAGCGTCCAGGGCACCGCGACGGGCATCTCCTCGGTGTACTGCACCTCGCCGGTAAGCAGCTCGATTGCTTCGACCGGAACCAGCGATGGGCGACGAGGGTCGACCAAGACCACAGTCACGAGCGCCACTCTCCCCCGCAAGCGGGAGGTGCCCCCACGATCCCGCCCATGCCGGGATCATCGTCGGTGGCGCGAGTCATCGCCCCTCCTCACCCGGCGCCCCGCCGAATTTCGTGAACCAAGCCTGCTCGATTCTCCCCCATCCAGCGCCGACACCAGATCAGCCACCATTTGCACCAGCTCGAGATCGCGAATTCGCGGTGCGCCGACGCCGCCGGCGCGCGGAATCGGAACCTGCACCGTCGCCGTCGTGGCGCGATAACGCGCCCCCGGATACGTCCGCGCCAGCCGCACCTGGGCGGAGTCCGGCAGCGCGATCGGGGCCAGCCGCACCGTGGCCGCCGACGCTGCCGACACCTCGGTGATGCCGGCAGCGCGGCACAGCAGTCGAAGTCGCGCGACGGCCACCAGCCGCTGGGCGGTTTCGGGCAGCGCGCCGTAACGGTCGGTCAGCTCCTCGATGACGGCATCGACCTGCGCATCGTCGGCCGCCGCGGCCAGCCGCCGATACCCCTCCAGCCGCAACCGGTCGCTGGGGATGTAGTCCGGCGGCAGGTGAGCATCGACCGGCAGGTCGATCCGCACGTCTTTGGGCTCCTCTGCGCTGAGCACCGTCTGCCCGTCGGCGGCAGCCCGATAGGCCTCGACCGCCTCGCCGACCAGTCGGACATACAGGTCGAAGCCCACCCCGGCCACGTGCCCGGACTGCTCAACGCCCAGCACATTGCCGGCGCCGCGGATCTCCAAGTCCTTCATCGCCACCGCCATGCCCGCGCCCAGCTCGTTGTTCTGCGCGATCGTCGCCAACCGGTCGTAGGCGGTCTCGGTCAGCGGTACATGCTGCGGATACAGGAAATACGCGTAACCGCGTTCGCGGCTGCGGCCGACCCGGCCCCGCAACTGGTGCAACTGGGCCAGACCGAAGGTGTCGGCGCGCTCGACGATCAGCGTGTTGGCGTTGGAGATGTCCAGGCCGGTCTCGACGATCGTGGTACACACCAGGATGTCGAATTCGCGGTTCCAGAATCCTTCGACAGTGGTTTCCAACAGGTCTTCGCGCATCTGGCCGTGCGCGACGGCGACCTTGGCCTCGGGCACCAGCTCTCGCACTCGTGCCGCCGTCTGGTCGATCGAGCTGACCCGGTTGTGCACGTAAAAGGCCTGCCCGTCGCGCAGCAGTTCCCTGCGCAGCGCCGCGGCGACCTGCTTGTCGTCGTGTGCCCCGACGTAGGTCAGCACCGGGTAGCGCTCTTCGGGCGGGGTCAGGATCGTCGACATCTCGCGGATCCCGGCCAGACTCATTTCCAGTGTGCGCGGGATCGGGGTGGCGCTCATCGTCAACACGTCAACGTGCGTGCGCAGCGACTTGATGTGCTCCTTGTGTTCGACGCCGAAACGTTGTTCCTCGTCCACGACGACCAGGCCGAGGTCTTTCCACCGCACCCCGGTCTGCAACAGCCGGTGCGTGCCGATGACGATGTCGACGTTGCCTTCAGCCATGCCGTCGAGCACGGCGCGCGATTCGGCGCCATCGGTGAACCGCGACAAGCCCTTGACGGTCACCGGGAAGCCGGCCATGCGTTCCCGGAACGTCTCCAGATGCTGGTCGGCCAGCAGCGTGGTGGGGACCAGCACGGCGAC
>DASQRI010000664.1:0-3397 GCA_035642975.1 Mycobacterium sp. | reverse complement strand
GCCAGTCCACGTCGCGCCGCTGCAGGCACCAGCTCCGGTGCACCTGCCGGCGCCGCAGCCGCCGGTTCAGCTGCCGCCTTTGTTCCAGCTGCCACCTCTGTTGCACCTGCCGTCGCCGCAGCCTCCGGTGCACTACCCGTCTCCGCAACCCCCGATGCACTACCAGGCACCGGACAACCCGGTTCAGGCGGTATCGCCGCAGCTTCCGGTGCAATTCCCGGCGCCCGAGCCTCCGATCCACATGCCGGGGCCCGGCATGTCAGCTCCCGATGCTCCGGGATACCAAGCCCCGCAGGCACCTGGGATTCCGGGAATGCCGGCTTACGGATCGGCACCGGGTATGCCTGCTCCTGGAATGCCGGCAGACAGCCCGCACGGCCCGGATGTCGGCGGTCCTGCGCAGGGCCCGTCGTTCACGCCTCCTGGCACCGACACCGGGGCTGACCATGGAACCGGTGGATTCGGTGGCAACAGCGGCGGCTTCGGCGGTGGTGACCGCGGTTTCGGTGGATTCGGTGGCAACAGCGGCGGCTTTGGCGGTGGTGACCACGGCTTTGGCGGCTTCGGCGGCGGGGGCTTTGGCGGCGGTGGATTCGGCGGCGGCTTCGGCGGCGGCGGGCACGGAGGCGGCGGCTTTGGCGGTGGCGGGCACGGTGGAGGCGGCGGGCACCGGTGAGTTCGGCGGCCCGGCGAGCGTCGGGGTAATGTCGACGAACGAAGGGTCAGCCCGGGGCTTCGACCATCAGCTCCTGGCCTGAACTTCATGTAGCCCAGCTAATTGCGGGGGTAGTAACGCAGCACTCCGGTGCCGCGATAATTTCTGTGGTTGGCGACCTGGGTAATGCGCTACCTGGAAGGGCTTGCGGACAACTAGCAAACAAGTTGGAGGAGTTGTGGACACCGTACTTGGTGTGTCGATGGCACCCACGACGGTCCGCATGGTGCTGGTCGAGGGGGAAAACGCCGACGGGGCAACCGTCGATGAGGACAACTTCGCCGTCACCAACGGCGAAGACCCGGCAACCTTCAGCGCGCCGGATCAAGTGGTTGCGGCAATTCTTGGCACCAGGGAAGGCGCCAACGAGGCTGGCTATCAGCTGTTATCGACTGGCGTGACATGGAGTGACCAGCGAGAAGCCGCGGAGCTGCGCGACGCATTAGCGGTCCGCAAAGTTGAGAACGTCATGCTGGTCTCGGCGTTTTTGGCCGCGGCGGCGTTGGCTCAGTCGATGGGCAGCGCGACCGGTTATGCCCGTGCCGCCCTGCTCTACATTGAGCCCGATGCCGCAACGTTGGCCGTGGTGGACACCGCCGACGGTTCGATCACCGATGTCCACCGGGAGCTGCTGCCCGACGACGACGACCAGGCCGTCGCCACGCTGCTCGGGCTGGTTTCTGCCGCCGAGGAGCTTGACGAGCACCCGGAGGGCTTGCTGGTGCTGGGCTCCGGGGTTGACCTCCCGTTGATCAAGCCGGCGCTGGAGGGCGCGACGTCGCTTCCGCTAAGCGTGCCCGAGCAGCCCGACGCGGCGTTGGCCCGAGGTGCGGCGCTGGCCTCGGCGCATGCCCCGCTGTTCGCCTCGTCGACCGCTGCGCTTGCCTACGCGCTGGACCCGGGCACAGGTTCGGTCAGCCAGCACGCGGTCGAGCCGGGTTATCTGGCCGTCGCCGACGCGGCCGCCGGCGTCGAGCCTGGGGACGACGCGTTGGCCTACAGCGCGGTTGCCGACGACTCGGCTGCGGTCTACACCCAAGAAGGTCCCGACGCCTACGCCGACGAAGAAGACTTCACCACCGGCATGTTCCCGGACTTCAGCCTGATGGGGGCCGAACGTCCAAGTCGGACACCGTTTTTGGCGGCGATGAGTGTGTTGATCATCTTTGTCGTTGGCGTCATGGCGCTGGTGATTTCGCTGGCGTTCAGTATCCGACCGTCGGCCAGTTCGCGGCCCAGCCTCTCCCACAACGTGGTAGCTCCGGCCAGGCCGGCGCCGGCCCCGCTTCCCAAAGCGCAAGTGCTGGCGCCACCCGCACCGGCTCCGGCCGTCGCCCCGGCGCCGGTCCGGGCGGCTGCCCCGGCGCCCGTTCGGGTCCCGGGGCCCGCTCCTTTCCCCGCGCCGGCTCCGGTGGCGCCGCCAATCATTCCGCCGCTCATTCCGCAACTCTTGCCGCCGCTGCTGGGTCCGCCAGTCGAACCACGGGGCGGCGATCACGGCGGTGGCGGCTGGGGCCATGGAGGCGGTGGCTGGGGCCACGGGGGCGGGGGCTTCCCCGGTTTCGGGGGTGGCCACGGTTTCGGGGGTGGCCACGGCGGCTTCGGCGGCCACGGCCGCTAGTAAGTCCGGCAATCGTGCGGGCAACGGATAGCCGCGGGGTGCGGCGATCGGTAAGGTCGAAGTGGCAAGGACCGGGGGAGTGGTCCGCGTCGCTCCTGCCAGAGCTTGAGGGAACTCGGCAATCCGCAATGCACTGGCCCGGCGTGGTGGTGTTCTTGATGAACCCGGTCAGCGAGCGAACAATTTTGGAGGAGTAGTGGACACCGTACTTGGCGTGTCGATGGCACCCACTGCGGTCCGCATGGTTCTGGTAGAGGGTGAAAACGCCGACGGCGTGACGGTCGACGAAGAGGGCTTCGAGGTCAACTCGGCTGACGCGCCGACGGTCAGCGCGACCGACCAGGTGATCTCGGCGATCCTGGGCACCCAGGAGGGTGCCGCGGAGAGCGGCTATCAGCTGCGCTCGACGGGCGTGACCTGGACGGATCCGATCGAGGCCGCCGCGCTGCGGGACGCGCTGGCGGCGCGCAAGGTCGAGAACGTCATGTTGGTTTCCTCCTTCCTGGCTGCCGCGGCGTTGGCTCAAGTCGTCGGCAACTCCGTCGGATACGCCCAGACCGGGCTGTTGTTCGTCGAACCCGACACCGCGACGCTGGCGGTGGTCAACAGCGCCGACGGTTCGATCACCGAAGTGCACCGCCAGCCGCTACAGCCCGGCAGCGACCCGGTCGCTGAGCTGGCCGCGCTGGCGTCGGGAGCCGAGTCGTTGCAGACGCGTCCCGATGGCCTGTTTCTGGTCGGCTCCGGCGTCGACATCGCCCCCCTCAAGCCGCAGCTAGAGGCGGCAACCTCGCTGCTGGTCAGTGCGCCCGAGGAGCCGGAGACCGCGCTTGCCCGCGGCGCGGCGCTGGCATCGGCCAACGCGCCGTTGTTCGCGTCGTCAACCGCCGCGCTGGCCTACGCCAAGGATCCCGGCACCGGCTTCATCAACCCCTACGCCGTGGCCCCCGGGTACTTCGACGTTGCCGTCGACGGCGCGACCGGTGAGCAGGCGCTGGCCTACAGCGCGGTTCCGGACGAGGAAGCCGACGCCTACACCTCCCTCGTCGACGAGGATGATT
>DASQRI010000663.1:0-7633 GCA_035642975.1 Mycobacterium sp. | reverse complement strand
CATCCAGGCAGATCTCGGGCTGAGCAAGGCCACATTAGGAGCTATCAGCGGTGCGATGCTGTGGTGCTATGCCGCCGGCCAGATGATCAACGGCAACCTGGCCGACAAGTTCGGCGGACGGCGGCTGATGACCTTAGGGGCGGTGCTGTCCACAATCCTCAACTGGTGCACCAGCTTTGCGGTGGGCACGAAGTCGCTGGCGTTCTTCTGGGGTGCCAATGGCCTCGCCCAGTCGATGGGCTGGCCGTCGGGCAGTAGGGTGATTTCGAACTGGTGGGGCCCACACGAACGGGGTAAGAGCTTCGGCTTCTACACGTTCGCGGCGGGGATGGCATCGGTGGTGGCGTTCGTGACGTCCACCATCGTCATCGATACCCTACACCTGCACTGGCAATGGATCTTCCGAATCCCGGTGCTGCTCATGCTCTTCGGCGGGATCACCTTCTACCTGGTGTCGCGGGAGAACCCGAACCAAGCCGGTGTCAAGCCGCCGGCGTCCTACACCGCCGACCTCGAGCATGTCGAGCCATCGGCAGCCCAGGCCAATGCCGGGCGCTCGCTGGACCGGTACAAGGCGGTGCTGCGCAACCCCAAGATTTGGTCGACGGGTGTCGCGATCGGTTTTCAGAACGCCGCGCGATACGGGCTGCTGATCTGGGTGCCGGTGTACTTCCTGGGCAAAAACTGGGCCAAGGGCGGCGGTGCCGTCAGCCCGGTGTGGGTCTCCGTTGCGCTGCCGGTGGGCATGGCCGTCGGCGCGCTGACCAACGGCGAAATGTCCGACCGCCTCTTCGGGTCCCGCCGCGACCGGCCGATCGTCCTGTTCATGCTGTTCGGCGCGGTCTTCGCGACGACGATGTATCTCGGGCATCTGGGCACCGTCGCCGGAATCGTGGTGCTGTTCCTGACCGGATTCTTCGTGTACGGCCCCCAGTCGTCCTTCTGGGCGCTGTGCCCTGACATCGCCGGCAAGCAGATGGCAGGGACGGCAACGGGTGTGGTGGATTTCTTCGCCTACCTGTTCGCCGGGGCGGCCGAGCCGCTGATCGGTCGGATCATGGACCACACGGGCAACACCGGTCTGATTTTCCCGATCGTCGCCACTTCCTGTGTGCTCAGCGCTCTGGTGGCCCTGACCATCCGACGTTGAGTTCGGACGGAAACAAGGCGTGAGAGACGATGACTACCATCATGAACGGAGCCCTCGGCGCCCGCGGCACGTCCAGTGCCGACCGCGCCATGGCCGCGGTGTGGTCCGGCGTAGACGAGGGATTTTCGCTGCAGCGCCACCCATTTCCCCATCTTCGCCCCGGCGAGGTGCTCGTTGCGGTCGAGTTGGCCACCATCTGCGGTAGCGATCTGCACACCATCGCCGGCGACCGGCCAACGCCCGTGCCGACGGTGCTCGGCCACGAAACCGTCGGATCAATCGTCGCGACCCGCGGAGCGGCGTACGGACACGACGGGGAGATGCTCGCCACCGGCGACCGCGTCACCTGGACCATTGGAACCGCGTGTGGCGATTGCCGAAGGTGCCGACGGGGCATTCCGCAGAAATGCATGACCCTCCGCAAGTACGGACACGAGGCGATCGACGATCACTGGCGGCTCAACGGCGGGCTGGCCACGCACTGCCATCTCATCGCCGGCACCGGCGTGGTCCGGGTGCCCGAGCGTCTCCCGGCCGCCGTGGCAGCACCAGCGAACTGCGCCACCGCAACAGTGGTGTGCGCGGCTCGACGCGTTGGTCTGAGCGCCGACGATTCCGTCGTGGTGCTGGGCTGCGGCATGCTCGGCCTCAGCGCGGTTGCCTACGCCCGTGACCGGGGAGTGGAGCACATTATCGCCTGCGACGTCGAGACATCCCGCCGCGAGGTGGCCGACTTGTTCGGCGCCACCGTGACGTGCCGCCCCGACGAAGTCGCCAGTGCTGCAAAGAAATACGGCGCTGACGTCATTTTCGAGCTGTCAGGCCACAGCGCTGCCGTGCAGGACGCGTTCGACATCGTCGACACCGGCGGGCGGATCGCCCTTGTGGGCTCGGTGTCACCGGGGCCGGAGATCAGCTTCGAACCTAGCGGTTACGTCAAGAACCTGACCACCGTCGTTGGCAGCCACAACTACCGACTCGATGACCTCGCCGAGGCTGTCGACTTCCTCACCCGCACCGACTCTCAGAAACTGCTCGCCGACCTCGTCCCGGAGCCCTACGGCTTGCATGACATCGATGCCGCCGTCGCGGCCGCCCGCACCGGCACTGCCCCTCGCATCGCCGTCCACATGCGCTGACCGCGAGCGCAGCCAGGAGCCCACCGATGACCCATCCCCATCCCGACCATCTGCTCAACTACATCGACGGCTCATGGAAACCGAGCGCCAGCGGGCAGGCCCGGACAAACCTCAACCCGGCCAATACCGACGACATCATCGGAGAATTCAGCGAATCCGTCACTGCCGACGTCACCGCCGCCATCCACGCGGCCGTCGCCGCCCAACCCGCCTGGGATGCCGTCGGCCCGATCGCCCGCGCCGAGGTACTCACTGGGGCTCGGCGCCTGGTCGAAGAGCGCATCGACGAATTCGCCTCCGCCATCACCCGCGAGCAGGGCAAACGGTTATCCGAGGCGAACGGCGAGGTGAAACGCTCGCTTGCCATCCTTGACTTCACCATCGGCGAGGCGCGCCGCATTAACGGCGTAACCACACCGGCCGAGGAACCGCGCACCATCGCCATGACGTTCCGTCGCCCGCTCGGGGTCGTCGGGCTGATCACCCCGTGGAACTTCCCGGTGGCCATCCCGATGTGGAAGGTCGCGCCCGCGCTATTGGCGGGGTGCGGCGCCGTGCTCAAACCGTCGCCGCTCACGCCGCTCACTTCCGCGCTGCTGGTGCAGGCGTTCGCCGACGCCGGTGTCCCCGCGGGCGTCCTCAACTTGATTCAGGGTGACCGGGAGGCTGGTGAGGCGCTGGTTGCCGATCCGCGGGTGGCGGGTATCTCGTTCACAGGTTCGCTGCCGGTTGGGCAGGCCATCAACCGTGCCGGCGCCGGTCGATTGATGCGTACCCAACTGGAGCTCGGCGGCAAGAACGCGCTGATCGTCCTCGAGGACGCGGACCTCGACGCCGCAGTTGACGCAATCGTGCACGGCGCGTTCGGCCAAAGCGGACAGCGCTGCAGCGCCACCAGCCGCATCATCGTGGACCGCAAGGTGCACGACGCCCTGTTGTGCCGACTGGTGCCCCGCGTTCAAGCGATGCGGATCGGTCGTGGCGACGAGGACTGGGTCGACGTTGGCCCGGTCGTCAACGACGAACGCCAGCAAGCATGCCTGGATGCTGTCGAGAAAGCGGCGGCCGCGGGAGCCGAAATCGCCTGCGGCGGAAAGGCTGTCACGCTGGATACTCCGGGATACTTCGTCGACCCGACGGTGTTGACGAACGTCGCGTGGGACAGCGAACTGGCCCAAGAAGAGGTATTCGGCCCGGTATTGGCGGTGATCGTCTGCGACGGATACGACGATGCGTTGCGGATATCGAACTCGGTCCGTTACGGCATGTCGGGCACCATCTTCACGCAAAACCCGTCGCTGATGTTTCAGGCGTTGCAGGACTTCCAGGCGGGCATGCTGCATGTGAACCGGCCGGGCGTTGGTTCGTATGCCCACTTGCCGCATATGGGCGCCAAGGCATCTCAAGTCGGCGCACCGGAATGCTCGCCGGACGTCTGGAACTTCTACACGGAGCTGCGTTCGGCCTGTATCAAGTACTGACGGGTCAGGCCGGCCAGGAAGCGATCCCACCGACCAGCGCGACGAACGCCTCCTCCGGCGGCGTCAGCACGCGGTCGGCCCGCCTCACCATGTACACCGTTCGACCTGGCGGCGGCGGATCGATCTCCAAGGCGACAAGCATTCCTGACGAGCGCTCGCGGGCGGTGACGTGTTCAGAAAGCAGTGTCAGCCCGAGTCCGGCATGGACGGCTTCCTTGAGTGTGTCGGGTCCCCACAGGTCCCACTGCTCCGCGGCGTCCAATCCCCACGACCGAAGCGCCGCCTCCTGCTGCCGACGGGTTGCGGAGCCCATCTCGCGCATCAGGAATCGTTGGCGCGCGAGGTCTTTCGGTCGAAGGATTCGGCCGGCTAGCGAAGTTCCGGCGGGCGCCACCACGACCATGGCTTCCTCGAACATCGGCTGAGCCACCAACTGCTCCTCACGCGGCGTATCGGCGCACAAGCCAAGTGCGACCTCGCCGGCCAGCAGCCAGTTCTCCACCGTGTCCTCGTTGCCGACGCGAATCTGGCACTCGACCTTAGGCGCCCGCCGAGCGAAATCGGCCAGCAGTCGCGGCAACAGATATGTCCCCAGCGTGGTCGTGCCCGCGATCGCCAGCCGACCCGCCTCAAGTCCCTGAAAGCCAGCGGCCGCATGTTCCAAACTCTCCAACAGCTGGAAGACCTTGCGGGCATGCTCGACCGCCACATCACCGGCTGGAGTGGTGCGAGCCCCCTTGGTGCTGCGCTGTACCAACCGCACCCCGAGCGAAATCTCGAGATTGCGGATGTGGTTGGACACCGACGGCTGGCTCATGTAGAGCTTTTTTGCGGCCCCCGAAAACCCACCAGCCTCCACGACGGCGATCAACACCTCGAGTTGGGTCAGACTCACCATTTCGGAGAAAATGTTACGGGCCGCCAGTACGGCCGTCTGCAGGATGGTGGCGACTTTCGCCGTTGCTGTCGGTGCAGGAAGTCCGCGAGTAGCTTCTCCACGCTCGATTGCGTCCAAGCAACACAAATAGTGTGACCGCCGCAGCCCCCTAACGCTGATGCCATCAACTGTGTTGGCCGTGCGCGCCGTCTCGGAACAGACGACTTACGAGAGTCTCGAAACCCAGTCGCGGTTTGCTGGGTGGTAGCGGGCGGTCATGGTCATGGTGCGATCGTCAGCTCGCAACAGTTCGCTATCGGGGCTTGTTCTGTTCGGCTGCAGGGTCCTGCTCGAACGTGGGCTCGATGATCGACCGCAGCGCGTCTCGAAGCTGTTGAGCACTCTTTTCGCTGAGTGGTCCGAGCAGCGTTCGTTCTGCGGCGTCGCTGACCTTGATCGCTCTGCGCAGGATGCCATCGCCATTCCGGGTTAGTTCGACGACGTTTCGTCGTCGATCTTTCGCGTGCGGGTGGCGTGAGACCAAACCTTTGTCTTCGAGCGTGTCGAGCACGGTCACCATCGAGGTGCGGTCGATCCCGAGTCGGGTGGCTGCTTGTTGCTGGGATTGGGGCTCGTGGCCTGCCAGGACGAGCAGCACACCCAGTTCGCGTCCGTCGATTCCCAGCGGCGCGAGCGCCTGGGTGGTCAGCTCTGTCATGCGGGCTTGGGCGTGCTTGAACAGATAGCCCAGGCGACTACTCGGCAGTGGCAGGTGTTGTTCGTCGCTCGACACGCCTCGATCCTACCGTTAGGCTGATCGTCAGTACGACTGATGATCAGTACAACAGAGGGATGCGAACGTGATTTTAGTTACCGGAGGGCTTGGGTTCATCGGCTCTCATACCGTCAACGCGCTGCTGGACGCCGATCAGGAGTGTGTTCTGGTGCAACGCCGCACCGAGCTGCCTGCCAATCTCGCGGGTAGGCCGGTGGTGGTCGAGTCGGGGGACATCACGGATCTGGAGCGGCTGCGCGCGATCGGACGAGCGCATCGGATCACCGGGATCGTGCATCTCGCGGGGTCGATGCCGTGGCCTCGTAGTCCCGACGCTCCTGTGGCGAGAGCGCAGACGTCGCTGGGAAGCTTGTTCAACGTCATACAGGTCGCGCAGGAGTGGGAGGTGGCCCGCGTGTGTGTGGCGAGCACCATCGGCGTCTACGCTGGCGCGACTAATCCTTTGGAGGGGCCGCTGACCGAGGATAAGCGGCTCGCGATCACCGGTTCTGGTGCGCGGCTGATCCCGACGTTCAAGAAGGTCGGCGAGTTGCTCGGCGGGTACTTGGCTGACGTGAGCGGTGTGGACGTTGTCAATCTACGGATTTCGGGGACCTGGGGGCCGCTCGGTCACCCCGATCCGTTCTTTCCCGCCCCGGAGCTGATCCACGCCGCCGCTGGGCATCGCGCCCCGGACTTCGGTGGGGTGGGCGGGCGGCTGTACGCCGAGGACGCGCTCGACCTCTGCTACGTCAAGGACACCGGCCGCGCGATCGCATCACTGGCACTTGCCGACCGTCTCAACCATCGCACCTACAACGTCGCCTCCGGCTGCGCGACGACCAACGCCGAGATCGCCGCCGCGATCAAACAGGTGATCCCCGATGCCCAGGTTGACCTTCCATCCGGCGGTGACGGGCCAAAGGCGTGGCTTGACATCAGCCGCCTGCGCGAGGACTGCGGCTATCAACCGGCGTGGGACACCGAGCGCGCCGCCGCTGACTACATCGCCTGGCTACAAGCCGGCAACGAACGCTAACCCGCAGCTCCACGGAACAGCACAAGCACATTTCGGGCAATCGCCGGTTGACCGAACACGCGGTCTCGCCCCGCCTGTCGGCCTGCCTCATTCACGGATCGGCGTTGAGTCGACAGGAACGATCGACGCCACCGGTCCCGGCATCGAACGGGTCGAGCCGGGCGACGCCGTGATCGCGACGCGATACCAGACACGGCCACCAACGGTGCCGACGCGGAGAAGGCCGGGAGGCGACCGGCCGACCGTGTTCTGATCTCTGCTAGGTAGCGGGTGGCGCCAACCGCTTCGCCAAATACGGCGCCGTGCGGCTGTGTTTCGCCCGTGCCACCTTCTTGGGCGGCCCGGCCGCAACGACCCGGCCGCCGTCGCTGCCGGCTCCCGGTCCCAGGTCGATCACCCAGTCCGCACCCGCGACCATCCGCATGTCGTGTTCGGCCACCACCACGGTATTGCCCGCGTCGACCAGGCGGTGCAGTTGACAATCGAGCAGATCCACATCGGCGGGGTGAAGCCCGGTGGTCGGCTCGTCGAGGACGTAGAGGGTATGCCCTCGCCGGGGTCTTTGCAGTTCGGAGGCGAGCTTGATGCGCTGCGCCTCGCCACCTGACAGCTCGGTCGCGGGCTGTCCGAGACGGAGATATCCCAGTCCTACCTCCCGCAGCGTGGTCAGGCTCCGCGCCGCGCTGGCGACGTCGGCAAGAAACTCCGAGGCCTCATCGACGGTCATTGCAAGCACGTCGGCGATCGTACGGCCGCGGTAGCGCACCTCGAGTGTCTCGTCGGAGTAACGCGCTCCTTGACACGCCGGGCATGCGCCGTATGTGCCTGGCAGGAACAGCAATTCGACCGACACGAAACCCTCACCCTGACAGGTAGGGCAGCGACCTTCGGCCACGTTGAAGGAAAACCTGCCGGCTGTCCAACCGCGGCGACGCGCCTCGGGGGCCGCGGCGAATTCGCGGCGCACGGCGTCGAACAACCCGGTGTAGGTCGCCAGCGTCGAGCGCGGCGTGCGTCCGATCGGGCGCTGGTCAACTGATACCAGCCGGTTGATCTCCTCAACCCCCGCTGCTGTCACACCGACGCTCGCGTCGTGATCAAGATCGACGATCCCGGTGTCGGCTTCGTCGTCGTCGGATTCGGCCGGCTCGGTTGCGCGTCCCGTGCCGAGA
>DASQRI010000662.1:0-6332 GCA_035642975.1 Mycobacterium sp. | reverse complement strand
AGGCTGTGCCTTGGTTGCCGGCCAGATTCATTTGCACATACGCGGCTTTACCATCGGCGCTTTGCGCGCCCGCCGCCGTGAGTCGATCTCCCCATAAATCCTGCACATGCTCGACGTGCTGGGGGTCTTCTCTCAACGCACGAACCAATCCGGCATAATACGCGTGAGCATCGTCGCCAAGCGGCTGCTGGCCCTCCAGCACGATCATCGCGAAACTGTCCGAATCGGATTCTTTGAAATCCTTGCCCATGCGCATCATGGCCCGCACCGACGGCGCATCTTTGGGACTCATTGATACCGAATGCTCTTGGCCGACCCGCTCCAGCGACGGAACTGCCAGAGTCACAAGCAAAGTCAGCGCCACCCAAGCCAGGATGACCAACAGCGCAAACCGGCGGATTGTCCGCGCTATGAAGGGAATCCGAGGGCGTTCGGTGCTCATGCGGCCTTCAACAGGCAGAAGGTAAACGCGTTGACGTTCACTGTCTCAGCAACAAGGAACGAACCAGCGGACGGGGTCCTAGCGGCCGAAGCAGGGCACTAGCGGGGCGGGGGCGCACTTGTTGCGGCCACCAGAACCAGCGTCCCAGCAGCGCGGCGATGGACGGTGTCATGAACGCGCGGACGACCAGCGTGTCGAACAACAGACCAAGACCGATGGTGATTCCCAGCTGACCTATGATGAGCAGGTCGCTGACCACCATGGACATCATGGTGAAGGCGAACACCAAGCCTGCGGACGTCACAACTTTGCCGGTGCCACTCATTGCGCGGATGATGCCCGTGTTTATTCCGGCGGGTATTTCCTCTTTCATCCGTGAGACGAGCAGCAAATTGTAATCAGACCCGACCGCCAAAAGGACGATCACAGACATCGCGAGCACCACGAAGTGTATTTGTATGCCCAGAATATACTGCCAGACGAGCACGGAGAGCCCAAAGGACGCGCCCAGCGAAAACGCTACCGTGCCCACGATGACTAAGGCGGCAATCAAACTTCGCGTGATGATCAGCATGACGACGAAAATAAGGCAGAGCGCCGCGACTCCCGCGATCAAGAGATCGTATTTGGAGCCGTCCACCAGGTCTTTAGCCACCGCCGCAGTGCCGGCGAGGTAGATCTTGGCGTCTTCTAGCGGAGTTCCCTTGAGCGCCTCCTCAGCCGCGGTTTTTATCGCGTCGACCCGCGAGATGCCCTCGGGCGTGACGGGATCGCCCCTTTGCGTAATGAGCATACGGGCGGCCTTTCCGTCCGGCGACAAGAACACCTTCATGGCTCGTTGGAAATCCTTGTTCTTGAAGACCTCCGGCGGCAGGTAGAAGGAGTCGTCATTTTTGGCGGTGTCGAAAGCCTTTCCCATGGCTGTCGCGTTACCGCTCGAGTCCTCCGTTTGCTCGAGCGTCCCGGACATGGTGCTGTACGTGGTCAGCATCATGGTCCGCATGCTTTGCATGGTCTCGATCATCGGCGGGAATTGGGTGGCCAGTTGCGGCAGGAGCACATCTAGCTGATCGAGGTCTTTGACGAGATCTTGCAGCTTATCGCTAATCTCGTCAACACCGTCGAACGAATCCCATATGGATCTGAACGACCAGCAGACCGGAATATCGTAACAGTGCTTTTCCCAGTAGAAGTAGCTGCGAATAGGCCGGTAGAAATCCTCGAAGTCCGCGAGGTGATCGCGCAATTCATTGGTAATGGCGTTGATTTCTTTCGTCGCGGTAATCGTGTGATGAGTCGTGTTGGTGAGCTGCTGCATCAGGCCATACATACGCTGCATCAGGTTGATCGTCTTCGCCAGCTCATCGGCCTGCTTCAGCATGTCGTTCATGCGATCTTTCTGGAACTGTAAAGTTTGCAGCTGGCCGGCCTGTGACATGCTGAGCATAAACGGTATCGAAGTGTGTTCGATAGGGGTTCCCTCGGGCCGAGTTGCGGCCTGCACCATGGAAATCCCCGGAACGGCGAAGACGCCCTTGGCTAGCTTGTTCAATACCAGAAAATCTGCCGGATTGCGCATATCGTGATCGGCCTCGACCAACACGATATCCGGCATCATCATTCGCGACTGGGAAAAATGTCGCTCCGCGGCCGCATACCCCACATTGGCCGGGATATCTTTGGGGATATACTTCTGGTCGTTGTAGCTGGGTTTGAATCCCGGCAGCGCCAATAGGCCGATAAACGCGATCGCGCACGCTGCGGCGAGAATGGGCACGGGCCACCGAACGATGGCCGTGCCGACCCGCCGCCATCCAGCGGACCTGATCTTTCGCTTGGGCTCGAACAGACCGAAACGGCTTCCGACAGCAAGAACTGCCGGAACCAGCGTAAGCGCGACCGCGACCGCGACCAATATGCCCACCGCGCAAGGGACGCCCAGAGGTTGAAAATATGGCAGCCGGGCAAAGCTGAGGCAGAAAAGCGCTCCGGCGATAGTTACACCGGAGGCCAAAACAACGCGCGCGACACCGCGGTATGTTGTGTAGTAGGCCGTTTCCCGGTTCTCGCCAGCCTGACGTGCCTCTTGATACCGCCCGAAAAAGAAAATCCCGTAGTCCGTTCCAGCGGCGATCCCGATGGCTACCACCAGATTAACCGCGTAGGTAGTGAGACCAACAATCTGGTGATCGCCGAGGAACGCGACGATTCCCCGAGCCACCTGCAATTCTATGCCGACCGTCAGCAACAAAAGAATCACGGTGATAACCGAACGGTAGACAAGGAGCAACATCGTGAAGATCACTGCGATGGCTACCACCGTGATTGTGATGACCGTCTGGTTGCCACTGGTGCCCAAATCTGAAACGAACGCCGCCGGGCCGGTGACATAGACCTTGATCCCGGCAGGCGGCGGCGTCCGGTTCACGATGTTCTCGATGGCTTGCACCGATTCATTCGCCAAGCTCTGGCCCAGGTCGCCGGCAAGGTCCAAAGAAACATACGCGGCCTTACCATCGGCGCTTTGCGCGGCAGCCGCCGTGAGTGGATCCCCCCAGAAATTGTCAATGTGCTGCACATGCTTCGGATCGTCTTTCAACCGACGAATCAGACGATCGTAGTACTTGTGAGCAGCATCGCCGAGGGTTTGCTGCCCCTCCAAGACGATCATCGCCACACTGTCAGAATTAGATTCCTTGAAGTCCTCACCCATGCGCTTCGCCGCCTTATACGACGGCGCATCGTGGGGACTCTGCGATATTGAATGTTCTTTCTCGACCTGCTCCAGTGGGGGGACGCCGATACTCACGATGACGGTGATCGCCAACCACGCCAAGATGATGGGCACCGAAAATCGACGGATCGTCCGCGCCATGAATGGTGGCGCGGCGTGTTCGTCGCTCATGATGAATGGCGGCGCGGCGTGTTCGTCGCTCATGCAGCCTTCAGCAAGCAGAAGGTAAACGCGCTCACTTCGTGCGTGATCTTCTCGGCTTTGACTTCACCGTCCACCGTGATGCGGCAGCCGATGCTGGCACTATCGCCCTGCGCCACGACACTTCCCACGACCGCCGCCTGGGTGAACGCGAACTTCAACGACCACGGCAAGTGCGCCCCGTCGAGGCGCTGCGGGTCACCATTGACGTCGAAATAGCTGATGTCGGCCACGGTGCCTGGTGGTCCGAAGACCTCGTACGTCAGGTGCTTAGGGTCGTAAGGTTTGGCGTCGTTGAATTTGGTGTCGGCATACGAGGGGCGTTTCTCAGAGCCGAAGATGCCGTGCAGCCGCGACACCGTCAATCCCCCAGCAGCGATCACCACCAGTATGACCAGCGGAATCCACAGCCGCCTCAGAACCCCGAAAATCGTAAATCCCTGATCTCGAGGGCTCTTTCGAGATCCACCTCGCGCTTGCGGTGTAGGTGAAGGTTGGCGAAAACGTCGCAAAAGAGTGGGTCGGCGGCCGGATCGTTGGCTAACGTCTTGGCCACCCGCGGCGACATCGGACCGGGCTAGCACATCGCGTTCTACCACCGCTCCCCCTTTCCAACCCGGCGTCAGCTGCTCGAACATGAAGCTACACCGGCCGCGACACCCCAGACGGCGGCACCTCGAATGCGGTGGGCGTCGCAGGCTAGACCCCCGGCGGTCACCTCAAACGCGCGGCGGCTCGGGGAGAGCGACCTGATCTTGACAATAAACCATGCCGGTGGCCTCGATGCCGGGTCTTTCTCAACCCGAAATGGGATCGTAATGCATGCCACGTGCGTAAAGGCCCGGTACCGTCGGCCTTGTCTAGTCGTCGCGAAGGACGGCACGTCCGTTATCCTCCGGCGGTGACGCAGCTCGCCTTCCAGCGGGCCCGCACGGAACAGAAGAAGCGCCCACGCGCGGCGGCGATCGTGGAAGCCGCGCTCTCGCTAGCCCCGGAGACCGGTGTCGCGTCGGTGACGTTGGCCGCACGCACCGAAGCCCGCTGTACATTTCGGCCCCCGATCGCAAGACTCGATGACGATCTAGTCCCGCTACTTTTACCCTTTGCACTACCCTTTTGCGCCTTCGTTGGGCTGAGCCCGTTTCGGCTCGT
The DNA here is from genome assembly GCA_035642975.1 of Mycobacterium sp. Lineage (GTDB taxonomy): Bacteria > Actinomycetota > Actinomycetes > Mycobacteriales > Mycobacteriaceae > Mycobacterium. The sequence goes on along the minus strand of DASQRI010000662.1, from coordinate 1,803 downwards.
CCAGTGCGTGCAGAGTGGCCGAACAGTTAAGCCCGGTACTGGACACCGACCTCGCGGCTCGCCGAGTAACGCTGAACGGCAAGTTCGAAGCCCGACCGGGCCTAACAATTGCGGACGATATGGCAACTAGCGAAACGCACAAGAGCCAAACCCATCGCTGCGGGTCACAGTATCGATAATCACCGCCGCAACTCTGCGCCGGCCACCAATTACGTAGCTGTGTCAGGAGTCTTGAGAGGTCACATCAACAACTTTGTCGAACTTCGTCGAAACCCCGGGCCCACCCTGTTGGCCTCCAGTATGGTTGGCTCGTCTCGACTAGATGGTCTGGAGAACCGATGAGCACCAATCCGTTCGACGACGACGATGGCCGCTTTTTCGTCTTGGTCAACGACGAGGAGCAACACAGCTTGTGGCCGGCCTTGGCCGACGTTCCAGCCGGCTGGCGGGTAGTTTACGGCGAAGCGGACCGCGCTGCGTGTCTGGACTACATCGAACAGAACTGGACCGATATACGGCCGAAGAGTCTGCGCGAGAGGCTGGCACAGGGCCGCGGTTCTGAGATGTAAAGGCAGAGAGGCGAAGTGAGCGGACCCGAGAACCTCGACTTCTTCACCGAGAAGTCGCTCGTCGATGACCCCTACGACTACTACGACGCGATCCGTCGTTGCCCGGTATGGCGTGAGCCGGCGCACGGCGTGGTGATGGTGTCGGGGTACGACGAGGCCATCGCCGTGCAACGCGACACCGACCAGGCCTTCTCGGTATGCAATATAGTCAGCGGACCATGGTCGGGGATTCCGACCAAAACCGACCGCGATGACATCTCGGATCTGATCGAGCGGCACCGCCACAGGGTTACATTCGGCGACTACTTCATAACGTTTGATCCCCCGAAGCACACCGCGCACCGCTCGCTGTTGAGCCGGTTGTTTACGCCGAGGCAGCTCAAGAACAACGAGGACTTTTTGTGGCGTCTTGCCGACGAGCAACTCAACCGCTTCATCGCGGAGGGCAAGTGCGAGATCATCCTCGACTACAACTTTCCGTACACGCTCGACGCCATCACCGACCTGCTGAGCGTACCCCAGGCCGACCGTGAGCGATTCCGCCGCGCTGCGTACGCCAGCAGGCTCGAAGGCGACCGCAGCGGCTTCGTTGGCGTGAAGGAGGAGTGGTTCGTCGAGTACATCGAGGATCGGCGGCGCAATCCGCGCGACGACGTCCTCACCGAGCTTGCGCTGGCAACGTTTCCCGACGGCACGACACCCGACGCGATTGACGTTGCCCGCGTTGCCACGTTCATGTTCGCCGCCGGCCACGGCACGACGGTCGACCTGCTGAGTCTCGCGATGCTAACGCTGGCGGAACGACCGGACTTGCAAGAGCAGCTGCGCGAAGACAACTCAAAGATCCCCGCCTTTATCGAGGAGGTGCTGCGCATCGAAAGCCCAATCAAATCGAACTTCCGCATGGCGTGGCGCCCCACCAGGATCGGCGACATCGATGTGCAACCCGGTACCAGCGTACTCGTGATGAACGGTGCGGCAAACCGCGATCCACGACGGTTCGAGGAGCCCGACGAATTCCGGCTCGGCCGCCCAAACATATTGCAACACATGGCATTCGGCCGTGGTATTCACACGTGTCCGGGCGCCCCGATTGCACGCGCCGAAGTGCGGGTGAGCTTGGAACGAATCCTTGACCGGATGGCCGACATTCGGCTTTCAGAGGCCGAGCACGGTCCGGCAGGCGCTCGTCGGCTCGAATGGGACCCCACCTTTCTGTTCAGGCGCCTCAAGG
>DASQRI010000661.1:0-5067 GCA_035642975.1 Mycobacterium sp. | reverse complement strand
CCTTCGGCGCCGCGCCGCCTCGCTATCGTCCGGACATGGCAATCAACGAAACCCGCGAAATCGTCATCGAGGCCACTCCGGAAGAGATCCTCGATGTCATCGGCGATCTGGAGTCGGTCACCGAGTGGTCGGAGCCGCATCAGAGCGCGGAGGTTCTCGAGAAGGACAAAGCCGGGCGCCCGCTCAAAGTGAAGATGAAGGTGAAGGCCGCGGGCATCACCGACGAACAAGTGGTGGCCTACACGTGGAGCAAAAACAAGGTCAGCTGGACGCTGATCAGCTCCGGCCAGCAGCGGTCGCAAGACGCGTCCTACACGTTGACGCCCGACGGCGACAAGACCAAGGTCCTCTTCGAAATCAGCGTCGACCCGGTGGTGCCGTTGCCGGGCTTTGTGCTGAAGCGCGCCGTCAAAGGAACGATCGACACAGGCACCAAAGGCCTGCGCGACCGGGTGCTGAAACTGAAGAAGGGCAAGTAAGAATCTTGACCACCCGTGGACCCCTGGACGGGGTGCGAGTGATCGAACTCGGCGGCATTGGACCGGGCCCGCACGCGGGAATGGTGCTCGCGGATTTGGGCGCTGATGTGGTGCGGGTTCGCCGCCCCGGCGGCTTGACGATGCCGGCCGAGGACCGCGACCTGCTGCACCGCGGAAAGCGGATCGTGGACTTGGACGTCAAGACCGATCCGCAGGCGCTGCTGGAGTTGGTCGCCAAGGCCGATGTGCTGCTCGACTGCTTTCGGCCCGGCACTTGCGAGCGGCTCGGCATCGGCCCCGATGACTGCGCGGCGGTCAACCCGCGGCTGATCTTCGCGCGCATCACCGGGTGGGGGCAGGACGGCCCGCGGGCCAGTACGGCCGGCCACGACATCAACTACCTGTCGGCGACCGGGGCGTTGTCGGCGCTGGGTTATCGGGACCGGCCGCCGATGCCGCCGCTGAACTTGGTCGCCGACTTCGGCGGCGGCTCGATGTTCGTGCTGCTGGGCATCGTGGCCGCGCTGTACGAGCGGGAGCGGTCGGGGACCGGTCAGGTCGTGGACGCCGCGATGGTCGACGGGGTCAGCGTGCTGGCTCAAATGATGTGGACGATGAAATCGACCGGTGCGCTGCGCGACGAGCGCGAAGCGTTTCTGCTCGACGGCGGTGCCCCGTTCTACCGCTGCTACGAGACCGCTGACGGCAAGTACATGGCCGTGGGTGCGATCGAGCCGCAGTTCTTCGCCGAATTGCTCGCCGGACTGGGTTTGTCGGCCGACGAGGTGCCCAGTCAGTTCGAAATCGGTTTGTATCCAAAGATGTTCGAGGTCTTTACCGCGCGATTCGCCGGCAAGACCCGCGACGAGTGGGCGGAGATTTTCGACGGCACCGACGCGTGCGTCACCCCGGTGTTGACCTGGAGCGAGGCCGCGAGCGATCCGCATCTGACCGCCCGCGCGACGGTGATCAACGCCAACGGCGTCGACCAGGCCGCGCCTGCGCCCCGGTTCTCCCGCACGCCGGCCGGGCCGGTCGGGCCGCCGCCTCCCGCGACCACGCCTCGGGACGAAATCGACTGGTAATCCGGGATTTGCCGGCGAAGACGCTTCGCTGGCTAGACCGCGTTGCTAGCTTGGTCTGTAGTGGCCGTACGAGCATCGCGAGAGATTGTCATCGACGCGCCGCCCAGGGCGATCCTGGAGGCGCTGGCCGACGTCGGTGCGCTGACGTCATGGTCACCGGTGCACAAACGGGTTCAGGTGCTCGACTGGTACGCCGACGGTCGGCCGCACCACGTGAAGGCCACCATCAAGATTTTCGGACTCGTCGACAAGCACATCCTGGAATACCACTGGGGGCCCACCTGGGTGGTCTGGGATGCCGACGACACCTTCCAACAGCGCGGGCAGCACGTCGAGTACAACCTCCAGCCGGTCGGTGTCGACAAGACCCGGGTGCGCTTCGACATCACCGTCGAACCGACGGGACCGGTCCCCGGCTTCGTCGTGAGGCGAGCGAGCGAGATCGTGCTCGACGCCGCGACGAAGGGGTTGCGTGACCAAGTGATGGCGGGGTTGGATCCAGAACGCCCGAAATAGCCGTGCAAGCTGGTCCGCGAACATGGCAGCGTTGCTATCGTTGTTATTAGTGGCCGTACAAGCATCGCGTGAGGTTGTCATCGACGCGCCGCCTGAGGTGATCCTGGAGGCGCTGGCCGACGTCGGCTCCGCGCCGTCCTGGTCGTCGGTGCACAAACGGGCCGAAGTCATCGACCGCTACCCCGACGGTCGCCCGCATCATGTGAAGGTCACCATCCGGGTGGTCGGCATCGTCGACACCGAAGTACTCGAATACCACTGGGGGCCGGACTGGCTGGTGTGGGATGCCGACAAGACTATCCAGCAGCATGCCCAGCATGTCGAGTACACCCTGCAGCGCGAATCCGAGGACAGGACGCGGGTGCGCTTCGAGATCACCCTCGAGCCGTCGGCGCCGATACCGGAGTTCCTCGTCAATCGGGCCCGCAAGAAGGTCCTCTACGCCGCGACCGAGGGGCTGCGGCGTCGGGTCATGGGTGTCGTTCGTTCAGATCAATCGACATAGCCGGTCCGTCGCGCAGTCGCGCGAGCCGGCGGATCGCTTCGTCGAGCGTGTCGTCACGCTTGCAGAAGGTGAACCGCACCAAGTGATTCCATTCAATCCAGTCCTTGGCGGCGGGATCGCAGAATGCCGTCAGCGGTATCGCGGCCACCCCGACCTGTTCGGGTAGTGCCGCGCAGAATGCGGTGCTGTCGGTGTAACCCAACGGACGCGGATCGGCGCACAGGAAATAGGTGCCCGCGCTGTCATGCACCCGGAAGCCCACCTCGGTCAATCCTCGTGCCAGCCGATCGCGCCTGTCCTGCAACGAGGTTCGCAGCGCGGCCACCCAGGCTTCTTCGGTGTTGAGGGCGTCCGCCACTGCGGGCTGAAACGGCGCGCCGCCAACGTAACTCAAATACTGCTTGGCCGCCCGCACGCCGAGGATGAGTTCGGCCGGCCCGCAAGCCCATCCGATCTTCCAGCCGGTGCAGTTGAACATCTTTGCCGCACTCGAGATCGTGACGGTGCGCTCGGCCATCCCGTCGAAACCGGCCAGCGGGATGTGCCGGTGGTCGTCAAACACCAGATGCTCGTAGACCTCGTCGGTGATGACCAGCAGGTCGGCGGCCACCGCGATCTCGGCGATCGCGGCCAGCTCGGCCTCGCGCAGCACCGTGCCGGTCGGGTTGTGCGGGGAATTCAGCATCAACGCCCTGGTGCGCGGGGTGACCGCGCGGCGCAGTGCGTCGATGTCGAGCGTGAAGCCCTGGCCGTCCGGGATCAGCGGCACGACGACCCGCTTGCTGCCGGCTATCGCCACCACCGGGGAATAGGAGTCGTAGAACGGCTGGATCAAGATGACCTCGGAGCCGGGCTCGACGAGTCCGAGTACCGCCGCCGCGATGGCCTCGGTGGCACCGACGGTCACCAGCACCTCGGTCGCCGGGTCGTAGTCGATGCCGAAATTCCGCTTGCGCTGGGCGGCCACCGCCTCTCGCAGCGCGGGGATGCCGATTCCCGGCGGGTACTGGTTGACGCCTTCGGCAATGGCGTCCCGGGCGGCTTTGAGCATCGCCGGCGGCCCGTCTTCATCTGGGAAGCCCTGCCCCAGGTTCACCGCGCCGACCCGGGCCGCCAGCGCCGACATCTCGGCGAACACCGTGGTTGCGTACGGCCGCAGTCGCGACACCGTCATGGGTTCTCAGGGTAAAGCGTGTGGCCGCCCGCGACGGTGCAGCACTCCCAACCAACAGGTTGGACGGGCATTTTGTTAGTGTGGCGGACAGAGGACTAGCGTCCGAAGGACGGATCCGACCAAGGCCGGATCTGATAGCCCAATCGTGAACCAGTCGTGGAAAGAGAATCAGCCATGTCCGAAGAAGCCTTCATCTACGAGGCCATCCGCACCCCGCGCGGTAAGCAGCGCAACGGCTCGCTGAACGAGGTCAAGCCGCTGAACCTGGTCGTCGGGCTGGTCGACGAACTGCGCAGGCGGTTTCCCGACCTCGACGAAACCCTGATCAGCGACATGATCCTCGGCGTGGTGTCGCCGGTCGGCGACCAGGGCGGCGACATCGCCCGCACCGCGGTGCTGGCCGCCGGGCTGCCCGAGACCACCGGCGGGGTGCAGCTCAACCGGTTCTGCGCCTCAGGCCTGGAGGCGGTCAACACCGCCGCGCAGAAGGTGCGCTCCGGGTGGGACGATCTGGTGCTGGCCGGCGGCGTCGAGTCGATGAGCCGTGTCCCGATGGGCTCCGACGGCGGTGCCTGGGCGACCGACCCGGAGACCAACTACCGGATCGGCTTCGTCCCGCAGGGCATCGGCGCCGACCTGATCGCCACCATCGAGGGCTTCTCCCGTGAGGACGTCGACCGCTACGCGTTGCGGTCCCAGGAGAAGGCCGCCGAAGCCTGGTCGGGCGGCTACTTCGCGAAGTCGGTTGTGCCGGTACGTGACCAGAATGGGCTGCTCATCTTGGACCACGACGAGCACATGCGGCCCGACACCACGGTAAACACCCTGGGCGGGCTCAAGCCGTCGTTCGCCGCCATCGGCGACATGGGCGGCTTTGACGCGGTGGCGCTGCAGAAGTACCACTGGGTCGAGCGCATCAACCACGTCCACACCGGCGGCAACAGCTCCGGCATCGTCGACGGCGCCGCGCTGGTGCTGGTCGGCTCCGAAGCCGCAGGCAAGTCGCAGGGCCTGAGCCCGCGCGCCCGCATCGTGGCCACCGCCACCAGCGGCGCGGACCCGGTCATCATGCTCACCGGCCCGACGCCGGCCACCCGCAAGGTGCTCGACCGCGCGGGCCTGACGGTCGACGACATCGACCTGTTCGAGCTGAACGAGGCGTTCGCGTCGGTCGTGCTGAAGTTCCAGAAGGACCTCAACATCCCGGACGAGAAGCTCAACGTCAACGGTGGCGCCATCGCGATGGGCCACCCGCTGGGCGCCACCGGCGCCATGATCACCGGCACCATGGTCGACGAGCTCGAGCGC
>DASQRI010000660.1:0-7036 GCA_035642975.1 Mycobacterium sp. | reverse complement strand
GCGCCGTTTCAAGCGGTGACTCCGATACGCCGGCCGTCGTCGAGTTCGAGGTCGAGCTCGACCCGTTCGAGGACGGTGGCTGGATCTGGTTCGACGTCACGACCGACAGCGACGTCACCCTGGGCAGCGCCGGGTGGTTCTCCGCCGTGCCGGCACCGGGTGTGGCCAACATCGCCGTGGGCATACCCACCTTCAACCGGCCCGCCGACTGTGTCAACGCACTGCGCGCCCTCACCTCAGATCCGTTGATAGACAACGTGGTTGGCGCGGTGATCGTGCCGGATCAGGGCACGGCTAAGGTGCGGGATCATCCCGACTTCGCCGCGGCCGCCGAACCGCTGGGCAATCGGCTCTCCATCCATGACCAGCCCAACCTCGGCGGATCGGGTGGTTACAGCCGGGTGATGTACGAGGCGCTGAAAAACACCGACTGCCAACAGATCCTGTTCATGGACGACGACATCCGCATCGAGCCGGACTCGATCCTGCGGGTGTTGGCGATGCACCGATTCGCCAAGAGCCCGATGCTGGTGGGCGGCCAGATGCTCAACCTGCAGGAGCCGTCGCACCTGCACATCATGGGCGAAATAGTGGACCGCGGGAACTTCATGTGGACGGCGGCGCCGTATACCGAATACGACCACGACTTCGCCGAATACCCGTTGAACGACACCGAACCTCGCAGCAAGTTGCTGCACCGGCGTATCGATGTCGACTACAACGGCTGGTGGACGTGCATGATCCCGCGCCAGATCGCCGAAGAGCTGGGCCAGCCGTTGCCGCTGTTCATCAAATGGGACGACGCCGATTACGGGCTGCGCGCCGCCGAACACGGCTACCCGACCGCGACGCTGCCGGGCGCGGCGATCTGGCACATGGCTTGGAGCGACAAGGACGACGCGATCGACTGGCAGGCCTATTTCCACCTGCGCAACCGGCTGGTGGTGGCGGCGATGCACTGGGACGGCGACGTCCGCGGTCTGGTCCGCAGCCACCTCAAAGCGACACTGAAACACCTTGCGTGCCTGGAGTATTCGACGGTCGCGATTCAGAACAGGGCCATCGACGACTTCCTCGCCGGTCCGGAGCACATCTTCTCGATCCTGGAATCCGCGCTGCCGGAAGTGCATCGGATGCGCAAGGAGTACCCGGACGCGGTGGTGTTGCCGTCGTCCGACGAGTTGCCGGCCGCCTCGGAGCGCAACCGCGAGATGAAGCCGCCGGTGCATCCGCTGACGGTCGGGTACCGGTTGGCCCGCGGGATTCTGCACCAGCTCAAGTCGGCCGACCCGGAGCATCATCGGCGCCCGCAATTGAACGTGCCGACTCAGGACGCACGGTGGTTCCGGCTGTGCACACTCGACGGCGCCACCGTGACGACGGCTGACGGCCGCGGCGCGGTCTACCGTCAGCGCGACCGCGCCAAGATGTTCGCGTTGCTGCGGCAGTCGCTGCGGCGTCAACGGCTACTGCATCGCCGTTTCGACAAGATGCGCCGGGCCTACCGCGAGGCGCTGCCGGTGCTGTCCAGCAAGGAGAAATGGGAGACGGTGCTGTCCCCCGCAAGCGGGCGGGACCCCCAGCCGACCCACGACTCGGCCCAACAGTATGCGGCTGGCAATGGCCGAGATCACAGCTGAATCGGCGCCGCTACGCGGTGAAGTGGCTGTCCTGGTAGCGGTCCAATCCGCGTTGGCCGGGCGCCCGGGAGTGCTCACGGCGGCGCGGGCGCTGTCCTATTTCGGCGAGCACAGCCTCGGCTGGCTGGCGGTGTCGGCGATCGGCGCGCTCGCGCGGCCCGCGCGTCGTCGCAGCTGGCTGGTGGCCGGGGTCGGCGCGTTCGGCGCGCACGCCGCCGCTGTGCTGATCAAGCGGCTGGTCCGCCGCCCGCGCCCGCATCATCCGGCGGTAGCGGTCAACGTCGGCACGCCGAGCAGCCTGAGCTTTCCCTCGGCGCACGCCACCTCGACCACCGCAGCGGCGATACTGCTGGCCCGGGCCACCGGGTTGCCGTTGCCTGTCATGCTGGTGCCGCCGATGGCGCTGTCCCGGGTGGTGCTGGGCGTGCACTATCCCAGCGACGTGGCCACCGGTGTGGCGGTCGGCGCCGCCGTCGCGGCGATCGCCGCGCGGGCCGACGGCCGCTGGCACAGAGCAAGTGGAGCGAGTAAATGAGTGAGGACATCAAACACGACGTGCCGTTGACCAGACCGCCGACCAACCTGATCGTCGGCGTCGTCAAGGCGATGCGTCCGCGCCAGTGGGTGAAGAACGTTTTGGTGGCCGCGGCACCGCTGGCTGCGTTGGGCACGAGCGTCCATTACGACTACGTCAAGATGCTGGATCAGGTGGCGATCGCCTTCGTGGTGTTCTGCCTGGCGGCGTCGTCGGTCTACCTGGTCAACGACGTGCGAGACGTCGAGTCCGACCGCGAGCACCCCACCAAACGGTTCCGGCCGATCGCGGCCGGGGTGGTGCCCGTGTGGCTGGCATACCTGATGGCGACGGTGCTCGGGGTGGCCTCCCTGGCCTTGTCCTGGTGGCTGACCCCGAACCTGGCGCTGGTGATAGCCGTCTACATCGGCATGCAGCTGGCATACTGCTTCGGCCTCAAACACCAAGCCGTGATTGACATTTGCATTGTGTCGTCGGCGTATCTGATCCGCGCCATCGCCGGCGGCGCGGCTACCGATGTCCATCTTTCCCAATGGTTTTTGCTCACAGCGGCATTCGGGTCGCTGTTCATGGTGGCCGGCAAGCGCTACGCCGAACTGCAACTGGCCGAGCGAACCGGGGCCAAGATCCGCAAGTCGCTGGAAAGCTACACCAGCACCTATCTGCGCTTCGTCTGGACGATGTCGGCCACCGCGGTGGTGCTGTGCTACGGGCTGTGGGCATTCGAGCGCGACGCGGCCTCGGGGTCCTGGTTCAAGATCTCGATGATCCCGTTCACCATCGCGATCCTGCGCTACGCGGTGGACGTCGACGGTGGCCTGGCCGGCGAACCTGAAGATATCGCGCTGCGCGACCGTGCTTTACAGCTGCTGGCGTTGGCCTGGATCGGAACCATAGGTGCTGCGGTTATCCTCGGCTGACGTGGCCTCCAAGAGCCCGGCCCCGTCTCGCCGACCGGTGATCAGGGCAGTGGGCCCGGCCGCATTCCCCTACGACGCCACCGTTCGGGTCAGCCTCTGGGCGAGCGTGGCCGTCGTCGCGGTGTTGTTCGGTTGGGGCGCCTGGCAGCGGCGCTGGATCGCCGACGACGGGCTGATCGTGTTGCGTACCGTGCGTAACCTGTTGGCCGGCAACGGCCCGGTGTTCAACGCGGGCGAGCGGGTCGAGGCCAATACCTCGGTGGTGTGGACGTATCTGGTGTACGCCGGCGGCTGGCTCACCTGGCCGATGCGGTTGGAATACGTGGCCCTGGTGCTGGCCCTTGCGCTGAGTCTGTTGGGCCTGGCGCTGCTGATGCTGGGCACCGGCCGGCTGTTCGCGCCGGGCTTGCTGGGCCGCCGCGCGATCATGCTGCCGGCCGGCGCGCTGGTCTACGCGGCGGTGCCGCCTGCCCGTGACTTCGCCACGTCCGGCCTGGAAAGCGGGCTGGTGATGGCCTACCTCGGGCTGCTCTGGTGGATGATGGTCTGCTGGTCGCAGGTCGCGCGGGGGCGCCCGCCGGGGCGGGTGTTCATCGGCGCGCTTGCCTGTGTCGCCGGGTGCAGCGTGCTGGTGCGTCCCGAGTTGGCTCTGATCGGCGGCCTGGCCCTGATCATGATGCTGATCGCCGCACGCGACAGGCGGCGCCGAGCGTTGATCGTGGTGGCCGGTGGGCTGTTGCCGGTCGCCTACCAGATCTTCCGGATGGGCTACTACGGGTTGCTGTTCCCCGGCACCGCGTTGGCCAAGGACGCGGCCGGCGACAAATGGTCGCAGGGTGTGATCTACCTGTCGAACTTCAATCGGCCCTACGCGTTGTGGGTGCCGGCGCTGCTACTCGCGGGGCTGGCTTTGGTGTTGCGCGCTTCTGCGCGTCGCCGCAAAGGGATTCACGCCCCGTCGTCCGCCCACGGGCCGCTGGCCCGGTCGGTGCAGAGCCCGACGGCGGTCGTGGTGTTCATCGTCGCCAGTGGGCTGCTGCAGGCGCTGTACTGGATCCGCCAGGGCGGGGACTTCATGCATGGCCGAGTGCTGCTGGCGCCGCTGATGTGTGTGCTCGCGCCGGTCGCCGTGGTGCCCGTGGTGTTCCCGGAGGGAACCAGGCTGTCACGGGAGGCCGGCTACTGGTTGGCCGGCGCGGTGAGCGCGCTGTGGATGGCGGTCGCGGGCTGGGCGCTGTGGGCCGCCAATTCGCCCGGCTTGGGCGACGACGCCACCCGGGTCACCTACTCCGGCATCGTCGACGAGCGCCGCTTCTACGCGCAGGCAACGGGCCACGCGCACCCGTTGACGGCCGCCGATTACCTGGACTATCCACGGATGCGTGCGGTGCTGGTGGCACTGAACAACACGCCGGACGGGGCGTTGCTGCTGCCGTCCGGCAACTACGACCAGTGGGACCTGGTCCCACCCGTCGCACCGCAGTCGCGGCCGAACCCGGCACCGGACAGTCCACCGCCTGCGCCACCGCCGGCGCCTCAGAAAGGGCCGCACACAGTATTTTTCACCAACCTCGGCATGCTGGGCATGAATGTCGGACTGGACGTCCGGGTGATCGACCAAATCGGGCTGGCCAACCCGATCGCGGCGCACACCGCCCGGCTGCGGCACGGCCGGATCGGCCACGACAAGAACCTTTTCCCGGACTGGGTGATCGCCGACGGGCCCTGGGTGAAGTGGTATCCCGGCATTCCGGGCTACCTCGACGCCCAGTGGGTTCAACAGGCCGCGGCGGCGCTGCGATGCCCGGCGACCCAGCAGATGCTGAACTCGGTGCGAGCTCCGATGGGTTTCCACCGATTCGTGTCGAACCTGCTGCACTCCTATGAGTTCACCCGGTACCGGATCGACCGTGTCCCGCGCTACGAACTGATCAGGTGCGGACTGGATGTGCCGGAGTCGGGCGGTGTCCCCTACACCGGCATGCCGGCCACCGGGCCTTAGCCGACGGTGAATCGTCGCCGTCGGCCCAGATAATTTTTTGTCAATTATTCGATCGGCATCCTGTGCGCACCGCGTCAGCCGCCCCGAGCGTCGCCCAGCAACGCCGAATATGTAGTGTTACCGGCGAACGATCGCTCATCGGCGCATTCACAGTGTGGTGACCCGCAGCCGAATTGAGCGTGCCCGGCCACGGCCCGGCGTGCGGTGACGGACCCACTCCGAGGAGAAGCCACCATCAAGATGTGGTTCACTACATGGGCACAGTTGCGCCATCCCGGGACGATGCGAACCAAGGAGCGGTTCGCAGAGACGCCGGGCAAGGCCTATGCAGTCCGACCCACCGAGTTGGGCCCGACAATGAATGAGGAAGCAAGAATGAGGCTTGTTGACAGGTTTCGCGGTGCGGCAAACAAGTTGCCGCGCCGGCTCGCGACAGGGGTCGCCGCTGCGGCTCTGCTGCCGGGCCTGATCGGCGTCGTGGGCCAGACCGCGCCCGCCGGAGCGTTCTCCCGGCCGGGTCTGCCCGTCGAGTACCTGCAGGTGCCGTCGGCGGCGATGGGTCGCGACATCAAGGTCCAGTTCCAGAGCGGTGGCGCCAACTCGCCGGCCGTGTATCTGCTCGACGGTCTTCGGGCGCAGGACGACTTCAACGGCTGGGACATCAACACCCCCGCCTTCGAGTGGTACCTGCAGTCCGGTCTGTCGCTGGTCATGCCGGTGGGCGGCCAGTCCAGCTGGTACACCGACTGGTACAAGCCGGCCTGCGGCAAGGCAGGCTGCCAGACCTACAAGTGGGAGACCTTCCTCACCAGCGAGCTGCCCGCGTTCCTGGCCACCAAAGGTGTCAAGCAGACCGGTGGCGCGGCGGTCGGTCTATCGATGGCCGGGGCCTCGTCGCTGAACCTGGCGAACTACCACCCCGAGCAGTTCATCGAGGTCGGCTCGTTCTCCGGTCTGATGGACCCCTCGCAGGGCATGGGTCCGACGCTGATCGGCTTTGCCATGGGTGACGCCGGTGGCTACAAGCCCGCCGACATGTGGGGCCCCAAGGAGGACCCGGCCTGGCAGCGCAACGACCCGCTGGTCAACGTCAGCAAGACGGTCGCCAACAACACCCGCGTGTGGATGTACTGCGGTAACGGCAAGCCGTCGGACCTCGGTGGCGACAACATGCCGGCCAAGTTCCTCGAGGGCTTCGTGCGGACCAGCAACTTGAAGTGGCAGGCCGCCTACAACGCGGCCGGTGGCCACAACGCGGTGTTCAACTTCGACGCCAACGGCACGCACGACTGGCCGTACTGGGGCGCACAGCTGCACGCCATGTTGCCCGACCTGCAACAGCACCTCGGCGCGACGCCAGGTGCGGGTCCCGGCCCGGGCGCGCCTGCGGGTGCTCCGGCCGCCGCTGCGACCGGCCAGCACACCTGACGGTTGCTTTAGCAAGACTGACGGCGACGACCTTCACAGGTCGTCGCCGTTAGTCATTTCCGGCGTCCGGTTCGCCCGCGGTGTGATTAGCTACCTTGCGGAACGGGGGAAATCTGCAGTTCCCGCGATGGTGGTCAAGCGACGAGCGAGGTCAGTATGAGAGGTCTGTCGATGCTGCTACGGCTACTGTGCGCCGCCGTCTTGACGTTCGGAGGCTTCGCCGCGGCGAACGGCACCTCCGCCCGCGCCGCGGGTTACGAGACACTGATGGTCCCGTCGGGGGCGATGGGCCGCGACATCCCGGTCGCCTTCCTGCACGGCGGTCCGCACGCGGTGTACCTGCTGGATGCCTTCAACGCCGCGCCGGACGTCAGCAACTGGGTGACCGCGGGCAACGCGATGAACACCCTGGCCGGCAAGGGCATCTCGGTGGTCGCACCGGCCGGTGGCGCCTTCAGCATGTACACCAACTGGGAGCGGGACGGCAGCAAGCAGTGGGACACCTTCCTGT
>DASQRI010000659.1:0-3012 GCA_035642975.1 Mycobacterium sp. | reverse complement strand
GAAATCGACCGAGGCGATACATTCGCTGCTCTGCACCGTCGCCGAGCAGCATGCCGCCACCGGCATCAGTTAACGGGTCCGAAGGCGTAGCGGTGGTATTGCAGCGCCGTGCGCAGGGGCGGGACCACGCGAACCGGCCCGCTGGCCAACCGGAACCCGGCAGACGCCCGCCGAAATGTGCTGGCGTCGAAGAACGTAACGGCGAGCAGCAATCGCACCCCGGGGACTCGGCTCAGGATGTCCTGCGGGCTATTGACCGCCCAATACAGCGTCGACCCGGTTCGCCGCACCAGCGTATGCGACTTCTGCGACTTGATTGCCAGCCAATTGTAGAAGTCGACCTGCAGTTCACCGGATGGGAAGTGGTCGACAACGCGGCGCAGCAGCGCGACGCCCTCGTCTTCTGTCAGATACATGCTGATGCCCTCGGCCAGCAGCAGCACCGGACGGTCTGCGGGAATCTGGTCGAGCCAGGACTGATCGGTCGCGGAAGTGGCGATGAGCTGGTACCGCGGACGGGTTGGAAAGATCTTCTCCCGCAATGCGATTACGGCGGGGTAGTCGACGTCATACCACTGCACGTCCGGACCGGGATCCAGCCGGAACACCCGGCTATCCAAACCGCACCCGAGATGCACGACCGTGCACTGCTGGTGAACGGCCAGGAACTGGCGCGCCCAGATGTCGTACTGGGCGGTGCGCACGGTGATCAAAGGCGCCCACCTGGCGGTGATACCAATCTCGCGGAAGTCGTAATCGAGGCCGCTGACCGCTTCCTTCGCGTACCGGTCGCCCAGGACCGGGCGGTCGAAATCGGCGTCCAGCGCCTTGAGATACAGGGTCGCCAGCATGGTCTGCGCGGCGCCGCTGAGATCGACGGAAACCTTCTCGGTCACGCATCCGAGGCTAGTATCTGGTGGCCGGTGTGGTTCGGAGTTTGTCGGTCGGCGGTCACCCACTTACCACCAAGGTCCACCACGGATGCCGAACGGTGTCGGTTGTCTCACACGGCAAGGAGCGGCGATGGCCAACATTAGTACGAGGCATTATTTGCTCGACCAGGCGCGTCGCCGATTCACGCCGACCCTCAACAACATTCCGGGCATGGGTGCGCTCGAGAAGCGGGTGCTCGCTCATCCGTGGAAGACCAAGGTGCTGGCCAAGCCACCCGTCGGCAGCGACCTCAAGCCGGTTCTGGGGGATTCGGGCCTGCCGATTCTGGGCCACACCATCGAGTTTTTCCGCGAAGGACCGGACTTCGCGCTGAATATGTATCGGAAGCACGGCCCGCTGTTTTTCTCCGACCCGCCGATCCTGCGCTCGGTTGTCGTCTCGGGGCCCGACGCGATCCAGGCGGTGTTCACAAACAAGAACAAGGACTTCTCCCAAGAGTTCTGGAACGACGTGATCGGTCCGTTCTTCAACCGGGGTCTGATGCTGCTGAATTTCGACGAGCATCTGTATCACCGGCGCATCATGAATGAGGCGTTCACCCGCACCCGGTTGGCCGGTTACGTCGAGCACATCGACCGGGTGGTGACGGCCGGCGTGGCCGACTGGCCGACCAACGACGCGCGGTTCCTGTTTTTCCCCGCGGTAAAGCAACTCACTCTCGATGTCGCGTCGACGGTGTTCATGGGCCACGAGCCCGGCGCCGACGATGATCTGGTCACCAAGATTAATCAGGCCTTCACGAGGACCACCCGCGCTGGTGGCGCGTTCATCCGCTACCCGGTCCCGCCGTTCAAGTGGTGGCGCGGCAGGCGCGGCCGCAAATTCCTTGAGGACTGCTTGGCTGAGCGGGTCAAGGAGCGCCGCGACGCCGAGGGCACCGACATGCTGACGGTGCTGTGCCACACCGATGACGAGGACGGCAACCGCTTCACCGACGAGGACATCGTCAACCACATGATCCTTTTGCTGATGGCCGCCCACGACACTTCCACCTCGGCGCTCACCACCATGGCCTACCACCTGGCCGCCCATCCGAGGTGGCAGGAACGCTGCCGCGACGAGTCGGCCCGGCTGGGCGACGAGCCGCTGGACCTCGAGTCGCTGGAGAAGCTGGAGACCCTGGATCTGGTGATGAACGAGTCGCTGCGGATGGTGCCCCCGCTGCCGTTCGTCATGCGCCAGACCGTGCGTGACACCGAGTTGCTGGGCTATTTTCTGCCGGCCGGCACGCCCATGATGGTTTGGCCCGGGATGAACCACCGGCTGCCCGAGCTGTGGACCGAGCCGGAGAATTTCGACCCCGAGCGTTTTGCCGAGCCGCGGTCCGAGCACAAGCACCACCGCTACGCGTACGCCCCGTTCGGCGGTGGCGCGCACAAGTGCATCGGGATGGTGTTCGGGCAGTTGGAAATCAAGACCGTCGTGCACCGGCTGCTGCGGCGGTACCGCCTGGAGCTGGCCCGGCCGGGCTATCAGGCGCGCTGGGATTACGGGGGGATACCGATCCCGGTAGACGGCATGCCGATCGTGCTGCGCCCGCTGGGTTAGCCGGCAGGTCGCGCTGTAGCAGCTGCGGTCGCGAGAACGGGACGAGCTTTCCCCGGGCCGTAAACCATCGAGGACTCGACAAGGAGGTGCAGTAGTGACAGAAGCGGCCAGCGAGCAGCGCAGTGACCGGCGGCCACGGGTCTTGCTGCTCTACTACACCTATACCGGGCAGGCACTCAAAGTCCTCGAGGCCGCGGGAGAAGTGTTTCGCGACCGAGGGTGCGATGTGCAGAAGGCCGAGATCGAGTTCACCGACCGGCGATTCGCCGGACGGTTCTCTCGCTTCCCGATGCGACGTGTGTGGCCCGACATGCTCAGTGTGCTTCCGGCCCAGACGCGGCGTGCCAGCGGGGAGATCCGCACCCCGGATGCGGTGCGAAATGGGGACTACGACCTGATCTGCATCGGCTCCCCGACTTGGTGGCGAACCACGAGCATGCCGCTGCGCTCCTTCCTCAAGTCGGACGAGGCACGAAAACTCCTGGCCGGCAAGCCCTTCGCCGTGTTCGT